>NZ_QSTT01000011.1:0-72699 GCF_003438725.1 Ruminococcus sp. OM06-36AC | reverse complement strand
CCTTGCCCTCTGCGATCTTGTCGGAGAGGGCTTTCGGCTTATCGCCTGCACGAACTCGTCTGCCGCCTCTTCTTGTACCGTCCTTTGCCATCTGATTTCACCTGCCTTTTGAGAGAAAAATAGCCGAAACTGCGTAGGTTTCGGCTTGTCTGCATATTTTCAGGGTTAATCCCCCGTTTGAACCTTGGTTTTCGTGCGTGAGAGGGGACGCCGGTCTGTAAAAAATTCACAATTAGCGATTTTTATCCCCCCACCGGCAGCATTTCAGACACAATCAATACCGATAGACGGGATTTCGGTCTTCTGTCCACGTCTTGCGGTCATGGCAGGACTTGCAAAGAGCCTGCCAGTTGCTTTCATTCCACATCAGATGCGGATCACCACGGTGAGGAACAATATGGTCGACCACGGTCGCTGCCGTGAACCGTCCCTGTGCTTTGCACCGCACACACAAAGGATGCCGGCGGAGGTATGCCTTGCTGACACGCTGCCACTTGCTGCCGTAGCCACGCTTGGCAGCAGACGGTCGGTCGGGGTGAAGAGACTTGTGCTCCTCGCAGTACTTGTCCTCGGTCAGATTCGGACAGCCGGGGTGACTGCATGGGCGTTTACTCTTCCTCGGCATAGCCGACACCTCCTTCGGGTATAACAAAAGCCGCTGCGGTCAGATCACAACGGCTTTACATAATTCTTCTATTATACAGTTTACCACATATCCTCGTGTAAGTCAAGTTTTATGAACTCTCATCAACTCTCAACTTTTCGAGGGCTTTGGTATGGAGACGGTAGATATTCTGTACGCTGTAGCCGAACTCCGAAGCGATTACTGCCCACGGCTTGAATTCAAGGTAACGCTTGGTAAGCAGGTCACGTGCATCACTGTCCTCCACCTGACGGATGCGGTTTTCCATGTCAGATATCAGGGCATCATACTCCGCCTGCGTTTCCTGTATCTCCTGTTCCAGTGCCATGATTTTGAATACAGTTCCTTCCATCTTGCTGTGGTCGGGAGATACCGTCTTTGGCATATCGCTGATGCCGTTGCCATTCATACCCTCAGCTCTCTGACGCAGCAGACGGATTTCATGTATTTTCCGGTTGATGCGTTTGCGGAGTCGTTCCGCTTTGTTCCAGTATTCCTTCATGCTGCTTCCTCCTTCATCATAACAATCAGCTTCTCACCATCTAAGTCGGACAGAAAGGCAAACCACTGCGACCGCAGGAAACGCTCGCATTCGCGGATCGTGCCTTCGTCTTTTTCGCTCAATGCCTGTTTGTAGTCCAGCAAAGCTCTCTCAATAATTGCCGCAGACAGCGGCACATATCCTTCGCTCATTTTACTCTCGCTTTCACTGCACTCATCATTGCTGCTTGTGTTTTATCCTTGTTTTCCAGAACCTTCATGATATCTTCATCAATCGTTCCCACCGATACGATGTGGTGGATTACGACCGTTTCGGACTGCTGCCCCTGACGCCAGAGGCGGGCGTTGGTCTGCTGATACAGTTCCAGCGACCACGGCATCGTGTACCAGATGATGGTGCTACCGCCGGACTGCAAATTCAGCCCGTGACCTGCGGAAGAAGGCTGTATCAGTGCGATTGGTATTTTGCTTGCATTCCAGTCGGCAATGTCTGTATCGGTCTTGATCTCTCTGCACTCGAAACGCTCCATGATGCTGTCCCGTTCATGCTTGTACCAGTATGCGATCAGAACAGGTTTGCCGTTTTGCGCTTCGATCAGATCTTCCAGTGCGTCCAGCTTGTGGGAATGTATCCGCATCACGTTGCCGCCATCGGTATAAACCGCACCGCTGGCAAGCTGTGTCAACTTTCCACACAGGACACCTGCATTTGCTGCTGTAATGGAATCCCGCACGAAGTCCAGACACATATCCTGTTCCATATCTTTGTAAATTGCTGCAGCCTTCTCATCAAGTTCCACTCTATCCGCTGTCGTTACCAGCTCCGGCATGGTCAGGTGGTCGGTGGTTTTCATGGAGATGCTGATATCAGCGATTTTGCCGTATATTTCCTTTTCCGCGCCCTTTCTCGGTGTGTAAGTGAAGCCGTTCCAGTCCGGTGTAAAATAAGCATCACGATACTGTCCGATACGCTTGCCGAGACGTTCACCCTTGTCCAGCAGACGGAACTGTGCCCACAAATCCATGAGTCCGTTGCTGCATGGTGTTCCGGTCAGCCCTACGATGCGCTTTACGAAAGGTCGTACCTTCCGTAGTGCTTTAAATCGCTTGGACTGATGATTCTTGAAGGAACTCAGCTCATCAATAACGACCATGTCAAAATCAAACGGCATTCCGCTGCTTTCAATGAGCCACTGCACATTCTCACGGTTGATGATGTAGAGGTCTGCCTTTTGCCGGAGTGCCGCAAGCCGCTGTTCACGGCTGCCCAGCACCAGACTGTAATTCAGCCCCTCAAGGTGATCCCACTTGGCGATCTCGGCAGCCCAGCTATTCTTACATACACGAATCGGGGCGATGATCAGTACCTTGCGTACCTCAAACTTGTCAAACATGAGGTCGTTCAGCGCCGTCAAGGTGATGCTGGTCTTGCCGAGTCCGCATTCCAGCAGGACTGCCGCCTCTGGGTGTGTTTCGATGAAGTCCACAGCGAACTTCTGATAGTCATGGGGTTTGTATTTCATCAATGATCCCTCCAATCTGATCGGGGCTGTCCAACACAAACGCCTTGAAGCCCAGCCGCCGAAGTGTTTTGATACGAAGTCGCTGCAGCGACCGGGGCTTTTCGCCGGGTGTTTTGACCTCCACGAAACCGATTTTGCCGAATGGCATCAATACGATGCGGTCTGGCACACCTGCTGTTCCGGGAGAGGTAAACTTCCAACAGACACCGCCTTGTACTTTTACGGCAGCGACCAGTTTTTCTTCAATTGATTTTTCTCGCATAAAATCGACCTTTCTGGGAAATAGTGCAGGTCGGTGAATGTCATTTCCAAACCTTTCTATAGGAAGAAAATTCTATGTTTTTTCTCGCCTGCGTAAGGTCTGTATATGAGTTTCACCGACCTGCACTTTCCCGATTTTACGTCGTTTTTGAATGATGAAAGTGCAGGTCAATCAAGAAATTCCAGACGAATTTGAAGCCCATAGATGGTAATTCCGCTGTTCAGCTTCTTGCGCTTATATCCTGCCTGCTCCAACGCACCGTAGAAATCGGTCGTGCTGCGGACATACTCACCATTCTCTATGCAATACTCACGATAACGCTTATACAGCTCTCCGGACTTCTCCTGATAGGATGCATCTACATCGCAGCAATCATTGATGAATGCTCCAAGCCAGTCATTGCCGTCACGATACGCTCCGATCGCATCCAACACACATTGTGGGCGGTCTACCTTGAAATCGGCAGCGACCACCTTCATCGCACCCTCGATCAGCCACGAAAGAACCGCACCGCCTGCATTGTCAATGAGATACTGGGTATAATTCTTTTTGTCAGCCTGTCCCTGAATCTTTGCATGGAACGGGATCACGATCAGTCTACGCCATGTGCCGTCATCGGAGGCAGACACCTTCGGCAGGTGGTTGGTATACAGCACCAGCGTGTGGCTTGGCTCAAAAGAGAACGGTGCCTTGAACTTCTTTTCTGCGAAAATGGGATCGGTCGAACAGAGCTGTTTTACCACAGAGGTATTCAAACGCATACCTTCCTGCAGCTCGGCAGCAATAATCAGCCGCTTGCCCTTCAGCTCTGCCATTTCGGGCTTCACGTTCCGCTTGCAGTTGACGGTCAGGGCGTCAGCAGAGATATTGCCGGAATAGCTGCCCAGCACCTTGTAAATTACATTCCAGAATGTCGATTTGCCGTTGCGTCCATCACCATAAGCAATAATCATCGCCTCGGTGTATACCTTTCCAATCAGGCAAAGTCCGCAGATCATCTGGACATAGTCAATGAGACTCTGGTCGCTGCAGAAGAACACCTGCAGGGCTTCCTCCCATAACTGCCTGCCTTCCTCATTCGGCACGACCGCTGTCACTTTGGTAATCAGGTCAGCAGGATCAGTCGCTCTCCAACCGTTAATACCTTTCGTCAGATCATAAGTGCCGCCGGGCGTATTCAGCAGCATAGGATTCCCGTCAAGCTGCTCCGGGTGCTTCAGTACCAGTGGTTTGGCGGCATCAAGGGCGTTATTCAGACTTCGGATGTTGCGATACTTCATCACGAAATCGTGGTATATCTCCGAAAATCTGAATAGCCCATATGCAGCACCCTGCTCCGGATTCAAACTATCACGGAACTTTTTACCACCCGCTTTTGCCAGCATTCTGGGAACGCCGAGCTTTTCCAGTGCACATAAATGTTCTTCCATCTTGCTTTCCGCATCCGAAAGCTGGGCATCGGTATGTTCAATCATCGCCATGACCGCCGCCTGTTCCGATTCCTCCCAATATACACCATTGTAACGCAGGTAATTGGTAGCAACCGTGAAGGTGATTTCCTCGCCAAAGCAGTCCACGAAAGTACGGGCTTCACCGACATCGGAAAAATCATCCGGCAGGAGAGGATTTTGTCCGAACTGGTCGGGCGGAACATATCCGTCCTGCGAGGTAACCTTGCTGCCGAACTTGCAGGCACTGTTCCAGATGCTTTCCAATTCCGTATCATCAAGAGGAGGATTGCACTCGGCTGCTTTGTCCAGAAATTTCTGACGGGCTTCATCCGTCACACCGAAACGCTTGACCAGTCTGCCCGCAATACGGGACAGGGTGCTGTTGCGCTGCCCTTCTGGAATGCTGCGGTTCGATTTCATCAGTGTCAGCCAGTCCTCGATAGTCAGACTCCCTTCGTGCCAAACCACCTCACCTTTCGAGCCAAACAGAAAACGGGAGGCATCCAGCGCATTGCCGTCAAAGAAGGGAAGTTCCTTGTAGATACGGGTTTTGATTGCTTTGTGAAATGTTGCATCCTTGCAGGGCGTTGTCGGGAAAAATACATGGAAACGAGGGCGGGCGGATACCGAGCCTTTCGCCAGCATATGATGACGACTGTATGTGACCGCAAATGCCACATCTGTTAGCATCTCCGACAGCTTTTCGGGCGTGATCCACTCGTCCGTATCGTCGGAATGGTCGTTGTCACAGTCCATCGGCACAACATCCGAGAGCTGAAAGTTAGTGTCACTGCGGGAAAAATTATCATACAGTGCGCACACATGATCGAAGGCGACCGCCTTCTTTAGGTCAGCTTCAGAGGTAATGACTTTCTGGTGTGGGTAGTTGGTGTTCTTCGCATTGCCGGTACAGTCGGCAGTATACAGGGTAAATTTCATAGCTTTTCCTCCAATTCTTCCGTGAAATAACGAATTCTCATGTGTTTACGCTTCGCACGGTCAATCTCCGCCTTCATGCCTGCGGAGATATTCTCACCGAACACCCAAAGCTCCACGCACTTGCTCATCAGCACCCAGTTCATAAAAATGGCTGTATCCCGTTCCTCTGGAATATCGTCGTCCATGAACTGCGTAAAATAGATGTGCGGTGCAATCGGCAGATAGTGCTTGTCTACGGCAAAGCGGCTGTATCTCTTGGCGTTCTTGATATTTCTCTCCGTATCTCCGGAGTAAGGAGAGCAGATATACACAATGGGTCGGAAGGCGGCAGCCTTGCGGACTGCCTTTTCTTCCTTTTCCAGACGGGTGAACGCCTCGTGTTCTGTAGGGCTGAAATAGCCCTCTGCGTTGTACTTATCTGCCATTGCCGTGCTCCTTTTTTATGCGTTCCGCATACCATTCCAGATGACGCTTTCTCGTCTGAAAATCTGGAACTGACAGCAGCAGACCAATATCAGCCTTTTGCAGAACTTCAAGCATATTGATTTGCTCCTGCGTCAGATATGGGCGGATGCTGGTCTTTTTCTCAATACCATGAAGCACTCTGAACTGCTTTGCCGTCATGCCAAGTACAATACGGTTGAGCATATCGCATTCATTGCTGAAGTGATAAGGCTTCGGGTTGTCGTTGATAAGACGGATATTCTCGGTAAGCAGAGGAAATTCCTGCCTTGCCGATACAAGCGTTCTGATGAAAGACTCCATCTCGTTGAAACGGCGTATGTACAGTTCCTTGAACTGTGCCGCCTTTTTACCACGATAGCCCATTGCCAGAAAGACGAAACCGTCACGGGTCATAATGTAACACGGCTGCTTATGTCCCTGTTCGTTGATGTATGCCGACTGCACAAAATTGTGCAGTCGAAATTCCTTCGAGCAATCAAGTTCACGAATATCACGGAGGACAGCTCTGTGTTCCTTTTCAAAGAACTGTGCCACATAGCGGCTGTCTACTCTGGCGGTGTCATGTTTATCGACGAACACACCGTAATCGTCCATAGGAATCAAACTTTTCATTTCAGTGCCTCCATTCTTTTCTTCGAGCAGGCAGAACAGCAAACTGCCGTGCCGTACATATCGCCCATGCCGTCTGCAAATACAACAGACAGGTCAACGGATACTTCCTTGCCGCAGTCAGGGCAGGTGCAGAACACATTTTCATCGTTCAGCTCTACCTTGACTTCAACAGTGCCATTGATATTTTCCTTTACATAAAACATAGCAAAACCCTCCTAAAATTCTTCTCATTATACAGTCCTTAAAAATATGCTGAAAATTAGCCTGCTCCTAATCTTTTTTATAAAATTCACACTCGTACCCATCAGCCCGCAAGAGCAGCCCCTTTGCCCATTTCGGTGTACGAGCCATCTGTTCGCAGACAGCCTGCAGTGACATTCGTCTATCAGCTTCAATAATCATTTCATCGTGGATATGCCCGACGATAAAGCAGTGAGACAATGTCTGTAGGGAATAAAACAGCAAATCACGAGCTATACCCTGAACAATATTTTCCACGAGTTTGCCGGAGTATGTCTCCAGCCGCTGCCACTTCTTTGATGTGCCGACACCGTCATAGGTGATAGATTCACCGCCAAAACGGTTCTCTTCAATACGTGGCTTTACATAGGCAAGTCGTCTGCCGGAGGGAAGTTCAATAAATAGAAATCCCGATTCATAGCTGAATTTGATACCGTGTGCTTCTGTCTGCGTTTTGCCGCCGACTGCCTTGATAGCCGCCCTCTCCACGTCCCACCAGAGTTGTACGATGTTGGGCGATGCCTTCCGCCAATCTGTGACAATTTGCTTCAGTTCATTATCTGAAAGTCCTATAGCGTCTGCACCCATAGCTTTCATTGCACCGACAGAGCCGCCGTATCCACAAGCCAATTCCGCCACCTTACCTTTCTGCCGCAAGTGTCCATTCACGCCATGTTTTACAACAGGAACGCCGAACATCTTTGATGCCGATGCACAATAAATGTCCTCGCCATTAGCAAAAGCGTTCATTCTCCACTGTTCGCCTGCAAGCCATGCAATGACACGGGCTTCGATAGCAGAGAAGTCCGCTACGATAAATTTATAGCCTGCTTTCGGTACAAATGCCGTGCGTATTAACTGTGACAGCGTGTCGGGAATATCCTCATAGAGAAGTTCCAGAGCTTCCATATCACCGGAAAGAACGAGATTTCGTGCCGCTTCCAAATCGGGAATATGGTTCTGCGGTAAATTTTGTAATTGTATAATCCTGCCTGCTTCCCGACCTGTACGATTTGCACCGTAGAACTGGAACATTCCTCTTGCACGGCCATCCGAGCAGACTGCATTTCGCATTGCTGAGTACTTTTTGACCGAGGATTTGGAGGTTTGCTGTCGGAGCAAAAGAACCTCACGAATTTCCGGCGGAACTTTATCTATCAGTTCCTGCACTTCCTTTTTGCCGAGGGATTCTATTTCTACGCCGTGCGATTTCAGCCAACCTTTCATTTGCTGCACGGAGTTTGGATTTTCAAGTCCTGTCAATTCGCACAGCTTTTCAGTAAGATGCTGTTTTGCACAATCGCCGATACGAATTGCATTATGGACAAGCGGCAAATCAAGCTGAATGCCGCGGTCGTTGATTTCTTGGTCAAGGTGGTATTCCTTCCACACGAAATAAGGAACAGGGAAACGGCTTATTTTCTTCTCAATTCCCATTTCCGTCTCTACGTCACGCTTGTTGTATGCTTTGAAAACCGCCCACTTATCAGTAGCATCGGACGGAACATGAAACAGCGGTTTATCGCCGTCATAGGCATAGGGGACACAAAAATACTTGATGAGAGCTTTGCCCTCTGTCATTTTCTGCTGTTCGAGTTTCAATACAGAGCCGACTCCTGCCAGCGTCAGCGGCAATCCAAGGTAAGCGGACGCTGCCATAGAGCAGTGCCAAGAATCAGGACTAAGATAATTGCCGACAGAATCCTGTGGAATGCTGTAACTGTGGAAAATATCGGGATAATTGCGTTTCAGCCAGACCGACAGGCAAACGCGCTCAAAAGAAGCGTTGAAGCTGTGCTTTGTGACAGAATCGTCCGTCAAGGCATGAAGAATATCATCGGGGAGCGACTCACCGCTGGCAAGGTCAATGACCTTCACCGGAGAATCGTCCACAGAATATGCGAATAACAAAATATCGAAATAAGGAGAATCGGCGTAGCGGTACACACCTGATTTCGTTAAATCAACATCGCTCTTTGTTTCTAAATCCAAAAGCAAGGTACTTATAGCCATGAGAATGACTTCCTCCTTTTTATGCAAGATATTGTAGACGGTGATACATTGAACATAACAGCCAGCTCAGTGCCTTTTATACCGCAAGTCAGACCAAACCTTATTGCATCTACATCATCGATTGAAAGTTTCCGCCAGCGTCCGCCCTGCCAATACACATCAAGTATATTTGCAGTTCTCGTACCATATCTGAGATTTTCTAAGCGATTGTCAGTAGGATCACCGTTGTTATGGAGGACTTCCATTCCTTCCGGTGGATCACCCACAAATGTTTTCATGATAAGTTGGTGGACGGGCTGTCCGATACCACCATGTTCGAGAACAACAGAAACATGACCATTCTTGCAAAATCTCCCCGGACGCAGAATGCGCCCCTTCATCGGACGGTAGTAATAAGACTTTGAATAGGGGCTTCTGCCACGAATCATTCTATCCAAACTCCGTATTCTGCCTTCTGTGCTTGCTTGGTATTTCCCTTCATATCCGGGAATATCTTTCCAAACTTCCATATCATCACTTCCTTAGAACCCACCCACGGTTCACACCGCAAACGCCCACCCGTCTGTATCAGTTAATTATGAAAGAAAATCATCGTCGTCATCGTCTGCAAAATCGTCCTCTGCACGGGATTTACCGCCCAGCGGCTCTCCGTCACGGAGCTTCTGGAGATTGTTCAAACCGCAGGCAATTCCACGGTTGCCATTGGTATTGAATGCGTAGAAATTAATGCTTGCACGACCGTAGATACCGCTGTAAAGTTCGCTGGTATCGAGAATCGGCTGGCAGTCGGCATCTACGACACCGGGCTTTGTTGCACTGTTTGCGTTGATGAAGTAGCTGTCTGCGTAAGCCGGGTCGTCCGGTCTTTCTTCATCGCCGTCACGAAGAGGCGTTTTGAGCATCTTCAGTGCGGGAACAGACTTGCCGTTTCCCTTGAGTTTGGACTGTCCCTCGTCATAAGCAGCCTTGATTGCCGCTTTGCATTTCTCCACCGTTACGGTATCGCTTTTCGGAATGATAAGAGATACGCTGTACTTCGGAGTGCCGCCGTTGATGCTCTTCGGCTCGTTTACGATGAGATAGCTGAAGCGAGTATTTTTGCCCGTGACCACCTTTGTCGGATTCATAATCTTTGCCATAATAAAAACTCCTTTACTCTTTAAAATCTTCTGCTGTGGGATTCCACGCTTTCCGTTTGTCGGAATCGGGAACCAGTGTCGGTTTGCCCTGTGGTTTCTCAATAAGAGAGCTGAGCAGGGTATCAAATTTTTTCTTGCCGAGCAATTTTGTCATTGCGGTCACGCCCATGAGCTTCTTTTCAAATGGGTCATATCCTGCATCCGTGACAACTGCCGCAACGACATCATCATTTGTGTATCTTCGGTTGGAGCGACCTTCCACGATCTTATATCCGGGGAACTCCTTACCGCTGATTGCCTGTTCAAGTGCATATGTTTTTACATCGTTTACCCAACCGATAAAGGTGTCCGCACGATTGAGAATCATGCTGATTTCATCATCGGAAAGTGTATCAGGAACGGCAAAGTCGTACTGTGCCATTTGGAGATTGTACTCCGCACGCTTGCGGCAGGTTGCCTTTACCTTGCAGAACTGACAGTGTTTGCCTGCCTTGTATTCGCCCTCACCATTGGCGGCAAGGACCGCTGCCGGAACGAGGATTTTTTCTGCCCATTCGAGCAGCTCTTCTTTGGTAATTTCGGCAATGCTGATGTTGTCACGTCTGGGCTGAAAAATAATCATGCGGACGGTCTGAATGTCGTACAGGCTTTCAAAGAGATTGAGAGCGCCGAGGGCATACATCCGCATTTGGCTGTTGTTTTCGGCTTCTACCAAAATTCCCAGCCCATACTTGAAATCTATTACCGTAAGCGTACCGTCAGCTACGATAATACAGTCGGCTGTGCCGAAGCTCTCTGCCACCCAACGGGTAAAATCAAGACGCTGTTCTACAAGGACAAGCGGGTCGGAGCAGTTCTGCTTTGCCGTTTCGACCTGCTCCATGACAAATTCGCAGTAAGTATCGCTGCATTCCGCCATTTCCTCATCGAAGTATGTCAAATCTTCAGTGGGGTCTCGAACCCTGTGTCCGAGAGCCTTTTTTACCTTGTACTCGCAGAGTGTGTGGGCATCTGTACCTTGTTGAGCATAACTGCTGGATGTATCCGCTACGGCGGCATTTTTCATAGCCGAAGGTGTACATTCTAACCACATTGCACTGGATGAGGGCGCGAGAAGTGCGTGATTACCCAGCATTTACAATCACCTCCGCTTCTGCAAGCAGTGCTGTGTAGTCCGACTCTGCCACATCGGAGAGCTTGTCTGCCCCGAATTTCCGGAGCAGCTCCTTGACTTCAGCAGTATGACCATTGCGGGAAATCTCCGACAGACGGCTGCGGAGTTCTACAAAAGTAACAGTCTGCTGTTCAGGTGTTGGCTGTTCCTTTGCAGTGATTTCCTGTGGCTCGTCCTTTTCGGAATCGTAGATGGTCTCGAATGTGTTGAGATACTCACTTGTGATTTTCTCCGTCAGTGCAGTTACTGCTTTCGTCAGTGCGTTCAGAGAATTAATCAGTTCGAACATTTTGTCCATGGTTTTCACCTCTTCATCTTTTTTTGATTGGGAATCATTCCTTCTCACCATACAGTCCTCGGATCAGCCTGAAAAATTAGCCCCCTCAAAAAACTTTTTTATAATTTCCACAATTCTTTTTTTGTGAGCAGTAACTGTCGGTGATGACATACCGAGGATTGCGGCGGTTTCCTTCACATTGAAACCTCGCAGATAATGAAGTTCATAAACCTGTTTCTGACGTTCTGACATAGTTTCAACAGCCGCACGGAGCATTTCTACTTCCGGAGATACTTCACTGCCGTCAGGAATATTTTCAATAGCGGCTTTCTCAGAATCATGTTCATCATCAGACATCACATAGTCAATGGAAAGATTCCAATTTTTTGGTGCTTTCTCACCGGGATGAGCGTTTTCCCATTCCTTTACAGCCTGCTTTTCTTCAGCGGTCAGTTCAGGACGACCGTTTTTCAGGTTGTTGCGTACTTCTGCATCATCCAAATGATGCAGAAGTACAATAAACTCTTCAGTAATACCGTCTTTTCCCGGTATCAGGGTAATTGTGCTGCCGTCATAAATCGGATAGGTGTATGTAGTCCTTTTGGCGGCTGGCGTTTTGCGTACTCTCAGTTTTTCATCTTTTTTCTCATAAATTGGCATAAAAAATTCCTCCATTGTCTTGAATGGAGGAATCGCCCGGCTGCAAAATGGCATAACAAATCAGACTGCACTCCAAAAGGGATTTCACTCCATTCGGTTTGCAGCCGTCAAGCTCAAATTGACAGCCTTGTTATTCTATTGTCCCACACAGCCTGTTGAGCAACCGGTGTCAGTATGTATGAGTCAGCAGTTTAACGTCATACTGGGGACATAAATAGACGGAAAAGTCAACCTCTCCCGTTATTCATGGAAAAAGTAGAGGTTAAAACGAACGGTTTTTGTAACTTTGTAAATTTTGCGTAAAATCACTTCCGCCCTCTTAAAAAATTATATCAAATGTGATATAATATAATCAAATCTTTAGTTTTCATGTCAAATTAGGAATAATATATTGAAAAGGAATATGAATATGTCAGAATTGAATTTCCAGTTACTTGAAGAAAATATCCGTATGCTCCTTGTGAAAAACAATATAACGCAGCAGAAACTCGCAGAAATTGCAGGTATGACGCAGGCTAACGTAAGCAAAGCATTGAATCGTAACGAAAAGAAACGTTTTACTCTTGATCAGGTATATAAAATTGCACAGTACTTTGAAGTATCTATTGATAGCCTTGTAGGGAATCCAGCTGAAAATTCAGCAGGTACAAGTCCACGTGATGCCTTCCGTTTCATTACAAAGTTTCTCTCTGCTGGAAAATTGAGGACTGCTGAATTGACAGTAAAAGAGACAAAATATGAGAAGGAATATGGTAATGGCTTAATGGAACACAAACCACGAGAAATTGATGACACATATCCCGTTTTCTTCTTTCCGGATTATGAAAGGTTCTCCGATTATAAGTTATCAGATCAAGACGAAGTCGACTTACATATGGAGTTTTGTGCTTGTGGAAACGATACAAGATTTCTATATCTGAACGAAATATTGAAGAAGATGATACCACTGATTGCACAGTACAGGGACGGTGATATTCCGGAGGAGGCTTTTCAAATGATTGTTGATGGATACTTAAAGCAGTTGATGTGAAGTTGAAATAGTCTTACAAAACAAAAAGCCGGAGTTACCTACTTTGCCCATAAAAGGCTTGGTAGATAACTCCGGCTTTAGCTCCACGATACAAAGATTCGGGGCAGTTTGCGGTAGTTTCTATAACTTACTTTTGTGCGGATTTTGCAGTTTCTACTTGGTAAACCACATCTTCCCAAGGAATTTTTTCGAACTGTTTCTTATCCGTTTTCTTCTCAAGAAAAATCTTTCCGTCTTCAATGACAACATCGCAGAACCGAGGTGGAATCGGTTTGTCACTATGAAGATTTCTTATGGCTGTTTTTGTCATTCATAATTCTCCTTTCTCAAAATGGCGTGTCTTCTGTATCATCCTCTATATCATCTTTCATATAAGAGTCAATAGCGTACATGACATCATTGTTAACTTTCGGGTGTTCCATACGCTCCTTGACCACAGAAAATAATGCTTCAAGGAGAGGAGCAATCGGAGTATCGTCTTGAGATGCGACCAATAGCTGGCTACCATTATGCGGAACATACATCCATGCTTCCACAGCATATGCAGAAGGATCATTGATTCTACGGACGCTTTTTGCAATATCCATAAGATAAAGTGTTGTACCATTCTTCAAACGCAAATTGAAACAATCTCCGTTTATGCAAGTATGCGGTCCGAACGTCTTTGAATTGAAAACAATCCGAGTCACTTCTTCTGGATATTCACATTCTGTTTCTTCATAGAATGTTTCTTCAGCAAATAGAGGATGGTATATCACTCCATAATAATCGGGCTCTATTCTGTTAAGATTAAAAGCACTTTCTCTGTTCCAATTAAGTCTGTCCTGCAATGTATCAGTTTTCAATTTATCAAAGAAACTGACAATGTATTGTTCCGTAGGGGTTAATCCTGTAAGATCAACTGATATAAGCGTATCAATGCAGACTTTCAGTAATTTTGCTGCAGTAACAATAAACTCCATGCTTGGTTCAGCAGTATTTCCTTCCTTTTCAAGTCGAGACATATACCCTAAACGAATTCCAGCTTCTTTTTCAATCTGACCGATCTTCACATCAGGCTTTTGCCGTAACAACTCACGAATGTTTGAAAAGCAAAGAGTCTTGTTGAAGTTTTTACAGTTTTCTAAAAGGGATTCAAGTTGGCTGAGAAAGCCTGCCCATTGAGTACGTTCTTTTTCAAGTTTTTTATACTTAGCTTTAATTTCTTCTTCAGTACCATATTCTTCGGCAATTCTATACGCTTCGCTTGAATCTTGCAAGTCAGCCATCATTTCCCATCTTTCAGTAGCTTCCTCAAGACCAGCTATACGAGAATTTAAGTCCTTGATCTTAGATTCTACAAATTGATACTTTTCTGATATTTCCTCTTTTGCGGTGAGTCCCATAGAGGCAGTAGCAATAAAACCCCTAATGGTATCTTTATCATCAATTTTGTCATCAGATACATTTTCATGATTTGACATACAGAAGCCTCCTTTTGCATTTCTTTGCATATAGTATATCATATTTCGCACCATTTGTCAATAGATGCAAAAATTATTTTTAATTGCTCAAATTTGCAATTTTACGCCCTGCAAAAAGGAATATTATATAGTTCCAGCTCCTACAAAAAGGTCATGTTTCACTTTTTAATGTGAAAATCTTGCAAAAAAGCTGTACTTTTTCTTGAAGATGTGATATAATGAAAATATACAGTTTCTCACTATCTATCGTTCAGTGTGACAAGGAGGATGATCTATGATTACTACATTGGCTGAATTCATCGAAAAGTACATCCAGATTTGCAATATGGGTTGGATTAAAACTCATCGTCAAGGTCCAACTGGCATTGGTAAGACTCTTGAGGATTTACTTGGCATTATTGAAAACAATATTGACGGACCGGATTTTGGCGATTATGAGCTTAAATCCTGCAGGCTTGATTCAAATAGTATGCTTACCATTTTCACTAAAACTCCGCAACCGAAGGGAGCAGCCAATACACTGCGTATGACCTTTGGGTATTCCAGCGATGCCTATGATAATGATGAGAAAGTTCTCCATTCAACTCTTTCTGCCAATCGGTATGTAGCAATTGCCGATACAGGACACAGCCTTAAAGTTTCGTGTTATGATACTAAGATTTCTATAATTGATGAAGATGGCAAAGAATATGCATATTGGACACGTGAACAACTTAGAATGGCTTTTGAAAAGAAGTATAAGGGAAAATTCGTTTATGCGAAAGCTCAATCAAGAGGTTCTGGTGCTAACGAAGAATTCAAATTTGTCGAAGCTTACGAAGTATCTGGTTTTAACTACGATGCTTTTGTCTCTCTCTTAGAGCATGGAAAGATTTACATAGACCTCAGAATCGGTCAGTATCATGGCGGCGCAAAAGACGGGCAAACTCATGATCACGGAACTGGATTCAGAATCAAAGAAAACGATCAACATCTTTTGTTTAAGGTCGTCAAAAAACTAAAATGAATGGAGATGTGAAAAATGGCTGAAAGAAGAATTAAAGTTACAGGTGACCTGACATCCGATGATACATTTCAGTCAGCAATGCAAGGCGTTGAACAAAAAGGATTCATACCTTCGCATCGTGCCGGAGATACGGGGATTGGCAAAACCCTTGAAGACGAACTGGGAATTGAGGAGAATCCAATTCAAGCTGCGGATCTCGGTTCAGTAGAACTGAAAGCAACACGAAAAGATTCTGGCAGTTCATTGACCTTATTTACAAAATCTCCCGCTAAACGTGGTGTTAATAATAGTGTGCTACGAAACCAATATGGCTATCAAACGGAAGAATCTATGGAGTTAAATCCTAATGCTAAGGTTCTACATACTACTGTTAATGGAGCTGGCTTCAACACCCTTAACGGCGAGGAGTTTATGAAACTCACTGTTCAAGATGACAGACTATATTTAGAGCATAAACAAGATGGTATTCTTGAAGATGTTTATTGGGAAGAGGAGGATTTAAGGAAAGCGTTCGCCAAAAAGTATCCTGCAGGAAAACTATATCATGTTCAGGCTGATGTAAGAGTCGAAGATGATGGTTCAGAATCTTTTCATTACGATGAAGCGATTAGCCTATCTGGATTCAGTGCCGACAGGATGATTGAGGGCTTACAATCCGGAGAACTTGAAATGGATATAAGACTTGGTGTATATGCTTCCGGAAAAAAGAAAGGGAAGTTACACGATAATGGCACTGCAATCAGAGTATCTCCACGCAAGTTAGACGATTGTTTTGATGAGAAAAAAGAGTTGCTATAACGAACAAGGCTCCGTAATTGACGGAGCCTTAATTATTGTGTAACGAAAACCCCCAGTTTTACTGGGAGTTCAAAAAATCTTTAGCTATGGGTAGAAAAAACTTTACTTGATAAATTAAGTAAGGTTTGGCAAGCAAACTAAAAAACAAAGGAGGTATTGCCATGACAAGAGGCGATATTGTTATTATATCATTACTGACATAATTATCCAGCCACAGTACGAAGTATAGTGGCAAATAATTTGCTCACTTGTGAGCTATAGTGTGTGAAATACAGTTGAAAATCTTTTCAAGCCTACTTAAGGGGCAGTGTCAGTATCAAGCCCTTTTAGAGCTGTCGCAAACCACCCGTTCAATGGGGTGGTTTTGATTACTGTTTTCTTAATATTACAATATGTTCCATAGTCATGGTCGAACCTTTAACACCAGTAATATTGGTTGGTGAATTGAGAGACGGCATCACTTTATTCGGGATGTTGCGATCGACAGTATATAATGGAACAAGTCCATATTGTGGTGCCAGTTCCGCTATGATAACATCAGTTTGAAGTAGTTCGTTTTTCACAGTTCTGTTGCCAACAACCCAGAATTGATAGCCACCTGACTTGGTCTTTCGTGCTACGCTCTGAAGTGCAGCATCAAGGTCAACGTAGAAACTATATACATCTCCTGCACGCTCAATATCTGCATCTTTAATAACATCAAGGGATGCACGTAAAGTTTCACTGCACAAGGTGAATTCAAAACCGTTCCTATATTTTTTTCCACCCATTAATGATTTGTCAATGCTCATAATTTCCTTTTCAGAAAGAGAAAACAGATTTATCCACTGAAGAGAAAGCCGACTATACTCACCATATGCGACTGTTGTACGACTATCCCCATAAGGTGGCGAAGTAATGATAAGGTCATAAGTATCATCTGGAACATCTGATAGCGTACATACATTATTGTTAAATACTGACACGTCCGATTCGGAATGTGCATTATCAAGTGCCTCGCAGAAATCTTTCATTTTAGAAACATTTCGCAATAATATTTTTCTGAACTCTACATAAACCTCCGGATTAAATGCTTGCACTTTAGCAGCAGGCATCCGGAACATCTTAAACTCTCCATTACGCCTGTTGGATACAAAGCGAATCGCCTCACTCATTGCAACAAAAACAAAATCACGGATATCTTTATCCTTGATTTGTTCAATTTCAGCTTTTATGATGGCAAGTTCTAAAATCACGTGTGGTCTAAACCAGTAGCCCATATTTTTGAACTCAGGTATAACAATATCAATCTTATTGGTTTCACAGTAGTCCCTCAGATATGTATGTGCTTTATCGCCCCATCCTTTTTTTTCTGTTAAATCCAGATGAAGAATATCAGTGAAATAAGAATCAACACCATCAAGGACTGACAAATAAGACTCTCTTTTATTCGATATTCTTTTGAGCAGTTGATTTACTTCGGTCATCAACAACTTGTTATCTAAAGGCGTAGTTTTGACTTTGCTTAACAGTAAAGCCAGTGGATTGATGTCGTTGCCAGATACAATTTCAATCCCGTTAACCATACCTTCTACAAGTACTGTTCCAGAGCCGGCAAAAGGATCTAATAAAGCATGAACAGGCTGTATTTCTTTCATGAGTCTTATGATATTCCTGCTAATCGGGCAAACCATCATTGCAGGATAATTGTGTAGCCCATGCGTATACTCTTTAGTGTCATCCTCTCGAAAATCCCAATAATCAATCGGGAGTTTATTTAAAGTCGCAATCAGTTGCTTGTCATTTTCAGTAAGCATTGTTTTTTCTCCTAACTTTGATGGCGTTTTTTTCGGTTTATCAAAGTAACCCTCATGTGTTTTTACTTCAACAGTACAGATCGTATCATTGTGCCATCCGCCGTGTGGAACAAGAAGAATTCTCTCGATTTCAAAGCCATACTTATTTCCTATGCCACCGCTATTCCATCCGAATGTTATAACTCTACCGCCAATCTTAACTATGCGAGATATTTCACGCTTATGATTTCCCCAGAATGACGCTTTCGTTGTATCCCATGTTACAGAATAGCCAACATCATTATAGCATTCGCTAACTTGACGAGGCGAATACGGAGGATCGTAAAGTACACCATCTACAGAATCATCATCAAACATTTTCAGAAAATCTAAAGCATCAAGATGATAATCTGTGTCGTACTCTGTATTCAAGTCATTGGTTATGCTTGCTATTTTATTTTGATTTGCAAACGGATCAATCCAGAGGAGCGAAAGGTCTACCGTTTCAGCAATCAATTGCTCTATTGGTTTAATTTTAAATGTATTTTTATTTGGCATCGCCCATGCACGTTCTATACAGATAGGTTTACTTTTTGTTTGTGCCACCATTATCCTCCATTGTATCATCAGGCTGTAAGATTAGCCGATTATTTGCCCTGTCAATATATATAGAAAACTTGCTTTTTCCTTTTTCTACAGATAAATTTGATAATATGCTTTTAGGTAATCTTATCCTCATATCTTGCTGGAGTACATATGTATCCAGATATATCAATTCGTTTTCCATTTTGCCCTCCTATTAGACTAATTTCAGTCTAAATTATACCATGCTTCTTCGCAAATGTCAAGTAATATTTTCTGAATATAGTACACATAATCGAAGCGATTATATCAATTTCAGAACTGCTTTATCGAATTTTACGGTAAGTGTATCCTCCGCCATTTGATGCAAAAATGTGAAAAGAAAACGATAGCCTTTCGGGTGCATACAAGAAAACGTTAGTTACTCACAGGAAAACGATAGCTTTTTCAAGGGTGCATTGTATCAAAATAATCGTTCTTTGGCACGAAGAAATGCGTATTTTTAAAGTAAAAAAACGCAGCGAAAAAAGCCGTAGATACGTAATTGCACGTATTTACGGCTTTTTTGTTTTCTCAGAAATATGCACTTTTGTTCAATGCGGGGTCAGAAAGAACAATATCCGACGCATTTTTTGTCGCTGTGTCTTGAAATTCACTTGTGAAAAAATAGTGCGACAGTGCGACAGAAAAACATTACTGTATTACGGTTTTCCTGTAGATTCCTGCTATTCTGGTAAATTCCTGTTGCTTCCAGTGCTTTTTTGGCTGTGTCCCAAGCTTGAGATTCTCTCTTTTCCGAAGAAACTGTGCGACAATGCGACAGCTGTTTTACCATGCAAAATTTTCTAAAAATAAAATACGCAGGTGCAGCATGGGGTTACTTTGAAAATGCAGCAAAACCCGTATCAACCCCCAACCTCAAATATATATTATAATTCCGGTAAGGTGAATTCTTTCAGCCTTACCGGAATTTTTGTTTTTGGAGGAACTTGAAATGGAAGAAGAAGTAAGAATCTGCGACTACTGCGGAAGAGTACTTGCAGAGGGAGAGGGCACACCGGTAGACGATGAGCTGCTCTGCGATGACTGTGTCGAGGAACACTGCGTCACCTGCGACCATTGCGGCGAAACCATCTGGGAACAGAACAGCGTCTCCGATGAAGACACCTGCCTCTGCCAGGACTGTTTCGATGCCCACTACTACCGCTGCGAATCCTGCGGGCAGATCGTTCCGGAAAGCATTGTCTGCTGGCACAGCGACCTGCCCTACTGCGAAAGATGCTTCGACGAGTTTGAAGACGAGATCGAGGAATACGGCTACAAGCCCACACCCATTTTCTACGGAAACGGAAAACGATACTTCGGCGTAGAACTGGAAGTGGATGAAGGCGGTAAGGACAATGACAACGCCGCCAGCCTCAAAAGCATCGCCAATGTGCATGAGGAAAACATTTACATCAAGTCGGATGGTTCTCTGGAAGATGGCTTTGAGATCGTTTCCCACCCCATGACCTTAGAGTATCACACAGAGGAAATGAACTGGAAGGAAGTCCTTCGGGAGGCAGTTTCCATGGGTTATCGTTCTCATCAAACATCAACTTGCGGTCTGCATGTTCATGTCAATCGAAACGCTTTCGGAGATAACCAGACAGAACAGGAAGATGTCATCAGCCGGATCCTGTTCTTTGTAGAAAAGCACTGGAATGAACTCTTTACGTTCAGCAGACGCAGCAGCTACAACATGAGCCGCTGGAGTGCAAGATTCGGCTTTGAGAAAACCGGCAAACAAATCCTGGAGAAAGCGAAAAGCGGTTGCAACGGCAGATACGTCGCAGTCAATCTCAATAACTACCACACAATCGAATTTCGCTTGTTCCGAGGTACGCTCAAATACAACACCTTCATCGCCACACTGCAGATGGTTAACCACATCTGTGATGCGGCGATTTCTTTGTCTGAGGATGGCATCGATGCCATGAGCTGGTCGGAGTTTGTAAGCTCCATTCGGGAACCGGAACTGATCCAGTATCTGAAAGAAAGAAGACTGTACGTCAATGAAATGGTAGCAGAAAGCGAGGAGATGTAAGATGTGTGCTGTGTTTGGATTCTTAGACTACAAGGGTAAAACCAGTAATGCCGTTTTGAAAAAGCTGATACACTATCTCTCGGTCGCTGCGGAAGTCCGTGGCACAGACGCAACGGGAATCGCCTACGTCCGGGGCGGCAGCATGGTCACCTACAAAAAGCCGAAACCGGCACACAAGGTCAAGCTGTTCTTTCCCAGGGACACGAGAGCGGTCATCGGGCACACCCGGTTCACGACCCAGGGCAGCGAGAAACGGAACTGCAACAATCACCCGTTCGAGGGGCACTGCGGCAAAGAATCGTTTGCTCTTGCCCACAACGGCGTGCTGTACAACGACAGAGAGCTTCGCCGGGAACAGCATCTCCCACCGACACCGATCGAAACCGACACCTACGTCGCTGTCCAGCTTCTGGAACAGGAACAGAACCTTGATGCAGAAAACATCAAACGCATGGCAGAACTGGTGGAGGGCAGTTTTGTCTTTACGATTTTGAGAAACGACAATACGCTGTTTCTGGTGAAAGGCAATAACCCGCTGACTTTGTATCATTTTCCTGCACTGGGATTGTACGTTTACGCCAGCACAAAGAGCATTTTGGATAATGCCTTGCAGAAAATTCGCATGACAGAAAAAGCTTGTGAAGTTGAAATATCTGAGGGAGAAATCTTGGAGATCACTCCGAACGGAAAGATCAACAGAAGTACCTTTACCATGCAGGACTACATCCACACCATGTTCAACCCGTACAATTGGGACTACGCAAAATGGTGGATGGAAGATGAGCGGGAAGAATTGTTGCTGGAATACTGCGGTACATTTGGCGTTTCGGAAGAAGAAGTAGAATTGTTGCTGGAAGTCGGATACGATCCGGACGAGATCGAAGAACTGCTCATGGATACAGCGGCAATGGAGGAAGCAATTAGCGAGGCGAAAACACTGTTACAGTGTGAAGCATAAAACGAAAAATTGGAGGAATGCAACATGAAGGAATTTATCGCAGGACTGGTACTGACACTGGTGATCGGCAGCATTGGGATCGCCATCGAAATGCAGGAACGAGAGGAGGTGAAGTACATCAATGCCGATTGCAATTGAAATGTTTCTGGCAGGGGTTGCCTGCGGCGTAGAACTGCTGGCACTGGTCAAAAAGAGTAAGTAAAAATTCTGTTCGTGGGAGGCTTGGCGTGATGCTGAGCCTCTTTTTTAGAGGGAGGAAGAAATGCTGGAAGAAACAACAACGATTAGAAGCAAAGCCATCTTTTCAGATGATAAAGAGCATCGCTTGCTTCTGCGGAAAGAATGGGACAGCGAAAAGCCATCTGCAATGATCAGCATGATCAACCCGAATACAGCGGATACGGTCAACTTTGATATGACCACGATGTTGGTTATCAACAATCTTCATAAGCTTGGTTTTGGCAGCGTCAATATCGTGAATCTGTATAGCAGAATCATGGAAAAACTCAATCTCCGTTTCAACGGTGATGATGAACTGATTCATGATGAAGCAGATGAGATCATCCAGCAATATGCAGCAATGAGTGATGCCATTATCATCGCCTGGGGAACGATCGGAAAGAATACTCTGCGTGTCAGAGAACGGCAGAAATACCTGCTGGAATTGATAAAACAGCATGCCAGCAAGATGTACCAGATCGGGAAAAATGCCTGCCATCCACTTACACCAGCAGTCCGAAGAGAATGGGTGTTGGAACCCTATGAAATGGAGGAAATCGAAACATGATAAAAGTAACCAATTTGCAGGAAATGAACCGCATCGAAAACAGTTTTCTGCAAATGCACATTCAGAAAAAAGCAGAAGCAATGATGCAGGAATACCAAGTAGAAAACATGGATGACATTGGCTGTTTTGTAATCCTTGAAAAAGAGGAATTTACTTGTGTTCCGATGAATGAACTGGAGTTTGTGGAAGTGTTGGAAATCGGAGAAGAAAGCTATCTGCATGGTGTCAGAATCATTGGCGACAGCTATGGTGAAGACATCTATCTGCCCGTTGAGGTGGTAAGATGCTGAGTATACCAAAGGTTGCACAATACGCTCGATTCAGTTCGGATAATCAACGAAGTGAATCCATTGATGCACAGATACGAGCCATGAATCAGTTTTGCAAACAGAACCACTGGCAGGTGGTTTCCACCTATACCGATGAGGCGAGATCGGCGACAACAGACAATCGACCGCAGTTTCAGCAGATGATCGCCGACAGCGGCAAGGGACTGTTTGACATTGTGCTGGTGCATAAGCTGGACCGTTTTTCAAGAGATCGTTACGACAGTGCCATCTACAAGAAGAAGCTAAAGAAGAACCACGTCAAGCTTTGCAGTGTGCTGGAACGCATGGACGATTCCCCGGAGAGCATTATGATGGAAGCAGTCCTGGAGGGCATGTCCGAGTACTACAGCAAGAACCTGGCACGGGAAGTCATGAAAGGGATGAATGAAACTGCTTTGCAGTGCAAACATACTGGCGGCTGTCCTCCGCTGGGATACGATCTGGATGAAAACCGGCATCTGATTATCAATGAACAGGAAGCACAAGCAGTAAAAATCATCTTTCAGATGTTTGCAGACGGCTACGGTTACAGTGAGATCATCGACCGGCTCAATGCTCATGGATACAAGACAAAACGTGGCAAAATGTTCGGGAAGAACAGCCTTTATGAGATACTCAGCAATGAGAAATACACCGGTGTTTTTGTGTTCAATAAAGCAGCGGCAAGAGCAGACGGGAAACGAAATAACCACGCTCAAAAGGACAGCTACATCCGCATTGAGGGCGGCTGTCCGGCGATCATCGGGAAAAAGCTGTTTGCACAGGTACAGCGGATCAAGGCAAAGAACAAACGAAACGCAGGACGCTATCACAGCAAGGAGTTTTACCTGCTGACTGGGAAACTGGTTTGTGATGTCTGCGGCAAGCGGATGATCGGGAATCTACGATTTTCGGGAAGAAGTAAGACACGGCTTGCTACCTACAGATGCAATACGCATCGTGCAATGTGCAACAACAAGGAGCTGAATAAGGACTATCTGGATGCATACATTGCTGTACTGATCGGCGAGAGATTGAAGCCGAAAAATCTAAAGCGAGCAGTTGCTAAGGTGAATCAGCAGGTGCAGAAATTCAATCATGATTTTGATGCCAACCATGAAGCGATTTCTGCACAATACAATGAAGTGCAGGACAGCCTTGCCAACATCACCAGGGCGATCGAAAAAGGCATCTTTACAGATGACTTGCTCCAGCGAGCAGAGCAGTTGGAAAACGAGAAAGCGAAACTGGAAACCAGATTGCACGAGCTAAAGCTGCTGGAACCACTTCAATATGAAGACGTGGCATACCTGCATACCCAGTGGAAAGAGCTAAAACGAAATACCGAAGAGTTCCGCACATTCATTCAGCAGTTTGTGAAAGCAATTCATGTGCGACCCTATGATTTTGGCATTGTTTTGGATATGGGATTTGGTGTGGTGGAGTTGACAGAACCTATTACCATGCGACGAGGTGAATTGTACGAAATGTTTGATTCCAAAGTAAAGGAGTAAAGAATATGTTTGAAAAATCAAAAGGCAGATACCTGACACGAGGCGTAGATGCGGAGATACCGATTGCACTGCAAGTGATGATGTGGCAGGCTGTTGATCAGATGCCCGAACCGAAAGACTACTTACAGGTGTTTCATCTCAGCGAGAAGAACGGTTTGCAGATCGTGCACCATACCTCGGAGCAGCCGCAGTTTGAAATGACGTACATTGCGGAGGCAGAAAAGCCGGTCACAGCAAAAGTGTATATCATCGATGATGGTGAGCACTGCACCATGCTGTTGGCGGAAGAGTACTGATCATAAAACAAGTCCAAACAAACATAAAAATCCCAGTCGCAATTCCATTTTGTGGCTGGGATTTTTTTTGATGTAATCATGCGTCTAGGTAAAAGAGATCAATGTATAAATCACTTTGTTCGAAAATTAAGTCGCCAGATCGGTATCTCTCACAGTCTTTTCCGTTATAATTGTAAGTGAGTTTGAAAACTGTATTAAGTGTATATTCGCCCGAGTCGTCTTTAGATGCAAGCTGAGAAACCACATAGTACCAGACTCCCAGCAAAAACGGTTCAAATTCAAGTTCTTCGATTTCGCACAATTGCTGCTTAGTCAGTGCCGTGCCATCAGTACAAATAAAAAATTGCTGTGTGTCTTCGATGCTATGATCGTTTCTTATGAATTCGATCAGTTCCACAACAAGAGCCTGATTTCGGGAAGCAGAGCAAAAATATTTTTTTCTGATCCTGATCATGTGCTGAAGCAAATCGGTATAGTTGTTTTGCATGGCGTTCGAAAAAATTTTGATTTTAGAACTGCTGTCTAAACATTCGGCTTGGCTAATCGTTTGCAGATATTTAAATTTGTTTGGAAAATATTGTGCAACGCTTTTCTCAAAATCAATTGTATGATAATCGCCTACAGTAAGCTTTAGCAAATCGAGAAACAATTTTTCAACAGCATTCCTACTGCGTTTGGGATGAACGGGATAAATGTTTCCCGATAACAAATAGAAGAAAACGCTCCGGGACAGAACAACATCATTCTTCTCTAATATAGAAATGATGTCTGTGCTTTCGTCCAGTTCTGAAGGGTAAAAATTCATCTGTGCATCACACACAGTCAAATATCCCGGTTCTTTGCCACGGCTTTTAATGCAGCGTTTATTGTTCAAAATGGCATTGCTTTCTGAAGCATCGTCTTCTTTGTTAAGCTGACTATAAAAATTGCAGGATTCTTCCTCGTGGTGCTTGATCGGATTGTCATTGTAAAGCAATTTCACGTCTATTTCCCGATAAGATTCGCCCAAAGTTAAAGCTCCATCTGAAAATTCCTTTTGAAGCCGCTGTGATTTAATAAAATAATGCCATACGCCTAGCAGAAAAGCTTCAAACTCAATGGTATCAATTTTTTTTAGTTGTGATTTTGCTGCAGTGGAACCATCAGAATATATATATAATTTTTGATCGTCAGGAATTGTGTTATCGTTGCAGATCAGAAACAGGATCTTTTGAACAAGTTTTTTGTTCTTAGATGATTTGCCTTTATTGAAATATCTATTGGCAAACTCAATTGCTTTCATGTAAGCTTCTTTATACTCGTTTTCAACTTGTTTATCAAACGAAGCGATAATTTCACCATTGTTAAATTGGTATATACCGCTTTTTCTGGAGCTGAATGTACCCTTTTTGAATTGAGATGAAGCGTTCTTTATTGAGCTAATGAGTCTATCATTGTAAAACAGACCATCAAAATCATTCGTCATGTCGGATTCTGTATTTGTCAGTCTATTTAAATCAAAGAACATATGTGTTTGCGTAAGTGCACTGGCAGGATTAAAATTTCTTCCGGGTATAGATAGATCAGCAGTTTCCAGAAGTAGATTGAAAAATATATTGCCATAGAATTCTATGTTGCTGCATGATGAATCTGTTGTCATACTAGTTCCTCCTGTTAGCCAAAATGTTGATTTGCTTTCATTTTGCAAAATAAATGACTCAGATGATCTGGATGATTCTTGCGGGGATTTCTGGATTACGCTATGATAGAAATAGACGGAAGGAAGCCGTCGATTCGCTTCATGGCAGATCTGATAATTAGGGAATACCGCATTGAAATTTGTGATTTTCGCAGGCGACAAAATAAATGACTCAGGTGATCTGGATGATTCTTGCGGGGATTTCTAGATTACGCTATGATAGAAATAGACGGAAGAAAGCCGTCGATTCGCTTCATGGCAGATCTGATAATTAGGGAATACCGCATTAAAATTCGTGATTTTTGCAGGCGACAAAATAAATGACTCAGATGATCCGGATGATTCTTGCGGGGATTTTTAGATTACGCTATGATAGAATTAGACGGAAGGAAGCCGTCGATTCGCTTCATGGCAGATCTGATAGTTAGGGAATACCGCATTAAAATTTGTGATTTTCGCAGGCGACAAAATAAATGACTCAGATGATCTGGATGATCCTTGCGGGGATTTTTAGATTACGCTATGATAGAATTAGACGGAAGGAAGCCGTCTGTAACAGTATACCACTTCGATGGTCCTTCTGTCAATGGCTTAGAAAGCGAGGTGCCGCAACTACAAAAAAAATTTGTACGTAAATTAATTTAATAAAAACGCAAGAAAAGGAGTAATCAAATGGCAAAATATTTAAAGAAAAGTATTGAAAAGGTAAATTCTAACGCTGAGTCATACGTTGATCTTTCAGATTTCAAAGAGGCTGCACCAGATAAACAGCGAACTGGCTGCATGTCAGTGGTCTGCACGAGTGGATCAAAACGTCTGAAACTGAACCATGACTTATATGCAGCATTAAATGAACCGTCCAGTGTCAGGGTGCTTTTAGGCAAAAGCAAAATCGCCATCGTTGCTGTTCCGGACGGCACGGCAGGTTCTTTCAAGCTTGGAAAAGGTGGAATTCTCTATGACACAGCCGTCGTAGATGAGGTGATTTCTTTAACCTCCGGCATTGATTTTCCAGAAAACGCTTCCACCCGCTGCGGAACGCTCACACAGGTACAGGATGACGGCAAAGGCAACCTTGCTGCAATAGTCACCCTCTAACCTAACGAACTTTTTTTAATGATTCATTGCTGCCGCAGCTCCACGCCGGGGCTGCGGCAGTTTTTGTCAGAAAATGGAAAGGAGAAAATTTTATGGGTATACGAAAACTATCACGTACCGCCGGGACACGGAAAGAGATGTCAGCGGAAGAGTGGAAACAGATCCTAAACAGCATTGAAACGTTCGACATGAAGCCGCTTTCATCTGATCAGCTGCAGCAGCTGCAATACAAAGAAAACTGCTACCCTGTCATTCCGGTACCGAACAAGTTCTTTTTGCTTGCAGTCCACTCCACCCGCTTTACTGGTTTGGTCTGGCTGTCCAACTGGTTTCTGGTGGACTCCACTTACCGAGATAAATACAACGAGTACCATGTACGCCTCAGCGTCAACGGCAGTCTTGTCGATGTAGATTATGACCTGCTGTATCCCAAGGAAGTCACGAAAATTTCGAAATACGGTCTCATTTTCAACTTTGATCATGCAGATGCTTTCAGCCGATACCTGTTCCGCTGTATCACAAAGCTGGAAATCGAGGAACAGTACTGCGGTATGGGATTTATGATGAAAGAGAAAAAACTGCAGTTCATAGCTTATGAAGAAGGAGCGAAGATCTTGCAGTACACAAAAGATGTTCCCTTGGAGGTGTACACAGAAGGATTGAACCGGCTGCTCACCAACACTGCTGTCATGTTTGCTCTTTGCTGCAGCTGTGCTTCCCTTTTTCTGGCGTATCTCAGTATACAGTGCGGCATGGCATTACAATCATTTATTATTTCCTTTTACGGCAGGACAACAACTGGCAAGAGTACTGCACAAGCACTGATGGCTTCGGTGTTCACGAACCCGAATGACAAGAAGATCTATATCCCTTTTTTCGGTACGTTAAATGCCATCGTCAGAAATTTTGCTCAAAAGTTCGGGATACCTCAGATTTTTGATGAAGCGACTGTATCGTCAGGTGTGAACATGGAAAATCTGTTTTATACAGTGACGCTGGAACAAGATAAAAGTCGCTGTAATACCAATGCTGACCTGCGGGAATCGGATACCTGGAAGCTGATCATGATCACGTCTTCGGAGTGCCGGCTTCTGACCGATGCACACATGCACAACAAGGGCTTGGATGCACGTCTGCTCAGCTTTGAACTGGCATTTACTGACAGCCGGGAGCACAGCGAAAAAATCCATGACTTTTGCGGAAAGCAGTACGGCATTCTGGGAAAGACGCTGTCTGAATACTTACTGGAAGCAGAACCTGAAACCATTCAGGCAAAGTACGAGGAATGCAGAACCGCCATGAGGGATGCCATTCCAGAAACAGAATACTTTGATCTTACCGAACGGCTGATCAATGAATATGCGCTGCTCCTTCTGGCAGCAAAGGTCCTTTCTGATCATGGCGTAGCGATGGACGTGGAAGGGATCACAGCCATTCTGACAGAGAACCATGGATCGATCCGTGAGAAAACGAATGTCGCTGACAAGTACTATCAGCACCTGGTGACCTATGCTGCAATGCACCCGTACCAGGAGGGCATCAAGAAGAATGAAGCCAATCATACAGTCGCATTCATAGATGAGCTGTGTCTGCGAATCTTGTCAGAATATGGGGCTTCCAACACTGATCTGGTAGTAAAGGAACTGGATGCAGCCGGCTATCTGCTTCGGCGTAAGAAAAATGCCCTGAAAAATCGGCAGCGGTTTAACGGGACGCTGGTAAATTGTTATGAGCTCATCCTGCCGGACGAGGGAACGGGAGATGACGATTGTATGACACTGGAATTTGTTTTAACACATTATGAAGGGTTAGATGAAGCATGAAGGCAAAGGAATTCGAATTTGATAGAAATTTCCTAAAACACACAAATTACAAAAACGGCTGCCATGTCTATACCGGCATGGAAACCGTATCAGATAAATCAGGGGCAGAACTGCCCGAAAGCGTGATAAAGCTGCTCTACAGAATTTACGTAGAAACAGCAGAAAAACCGGAAGAAATGGATGAAGCATATTTTGTCTGAAGGGTGCGGTAAAGCACCTTCAGCTTAATATAGATAAGATGTTTTTTTGAGAAAGGAATGAGATTGTTATGACGATGGATCGATCTGCACATTCCCGGCTCGCTGTGACGTACCGCAGGATCAGTTCTCTGAATCAGGTGGACAACAACAGCATGTGTGCTCAGGAACAGGCGATCAAAGATTACGCAAAGAAAAACCACTTAAAAATTGTGGAAGCCTTTCATGACCTGGCGAAGAGCGGTACTTCTGTACAAAACAGAACGGGCTATCAGCAAATGATGGAATATCTGGAGAAGCATCCGGAAGTGACCTGCGTGCTGCTCCATCACCTTGACCGCCTTCACAGAAACGTCCGCAATCAGCTGAATGATATCTATACCCTGAAATGCAAAGGAATCGCTGTTATTACCACAGACGGGCTGAATTCTATGGATGAGGATTGTATGTCAGAGATCCTTGATGAAGCCGCCTCTGCTGAAAAATACTCCCGAAGATTAAGCAAGGAAACAATGAAGGGGCTTCGGGTCAACGCAGAACAAATGCTTCATAATGGCGGACTTCCGCCATACGGGTATACAGTTGGTTCGGATAAAAAGCTTTATATTGATGAAGCCAAGGCACCGGCAGTTCGAAAAATGTTCGAGATGTATGCAGCTGGCATGAGTTACAAGCAGATCGCTCAATGGCTCGATGACAACGGTTTCACAACTGTGAAGGGCGGCAAGTTCAAAAGCACCTCCATTAAAACAATTTTGGAAAATGAAAAGTACTGCGGCACATACTTCTGGAACAAACGGGCATCCAAAGATTTCCGTGGGATGCGGAACAGCCATCAGCAAAAAGAGGACTACTATCAGGTGCACGGTGCAATAGAGCCGATCGTAAGCGAAGAGTTGTTTGACAAGGTGCAGGAGCGGCTCCATGACAACAAGAACCGGATCCGCAGCTACAACGGTAAGAATTATTATCCGCTTAACGGAAAGGTCTTCTGCGGAAAATGCGGCAAAAAGCTCAGTGGTCACGTACAGTATAGCAGGACCAGCAAAAACAATGCCCCTGTCAAACAGTACCGGTTCAGCTGCAGCTGCCCTGCGGTAAAGACCGTAAACGAAAAGTATCTGGACGATATGGTCATCAACGGACTCCGGGCATGTATCTTCTCTCCCGAGAATTATGAGGAGCTTGTCGATAAGCTCAACGCATACGGCAAGATACAGGAACGTGTGATCGACCTGCAGATAGAAGTACTGCGGAGTGATAAGGAAAATGCAGAAAAACGGTGCAGCAATCTGATGGATATCGCTGAGAACGGAGACGGTACAAAATCCATCATCGACAAGATCAAAAGACTGGATAAGCGGATAGCAAAGATCGACCGTCGGATCAGCGACTATGAGGCTGCCAAAAAGGTGTTTACAGCGGAGGACATTGACCGGATCCGTGACAGATTCACAGAATATGTTATGGAAAACCGAAACGAGGACGTACTCGGCTTTCTGGAAGATACGGTCGATCGGATAGAAGTCGATGATACAGTTCGTGTACATCTCAAGAAAAACATTTGTGTGGATCGGGAGACCAAGAAGGGTTTCCGCCAGGAAAGGAGCATAAAAAAATGAAACAGATCACCATAGATATTGAAACGGCATCTGACGAGAATATCAAGGACTGCGGTGTATACCGTTATGCAGAGTCGGAGTGTTTCGACTTGCTGCTGGTCTCTTACGCTGTGGACAATGGTCCGGTAGCGACCTGTGACATTGCCAACGGTGAAACATTGCCGGACGATGTTCGGAATGCACTCACAGACAAGACTGTCATCAAAAAGGCGTTCCATGTCAATTTCGAACGCATCTGCCTCTCTGTATACCTACGCAGAAAGTATCCGGAGATGCTTGATTTTGAGGATTCCACAGGCAGCTATCTGGATCCGGTATCATGGCAGTGTGACATGATACACTGCCGTTACCTCGGTATGCTGTCCTCACTGGACGACATGGGAAGACTTCTCCGGTTAAAAGAAAAGAAGATGGCAGAGGGCAAGGAGCTGATCCGATTCTTCTGCACACTGCACCAGGAAGCGGATGGAAGTATTTTATTTCATGATAAATCGGATGCTCCTAAGAAGTGGGAAAAATTCAAGGCATACAACCGGCGTGATGTGGAAGTAGAACTGAAAATACAGCGGTATCTCTCTGAATTTCCGGTGCCGGAATTTGTGTGGGAGGAGTTCTACATCGATCAGGAGATCAATGACCGGGGCATTCTGGTGGATACATCGTTTGCGAAAAAAGCAGTTGAACTGGACGGACAGGTAAAGAAAGCACTTCTGCCGAAGCTCAAAGAACTTACCGGACTGGACAATCCCAACTCTCCGGTGCAAATGAAAGAATGGCTGATGTGCAGGGGCATTGAAACGGATACGCTGGACAAAAAGTTCATGCAGAAAATTTCCGGATCGGCTCCGGAGGAAGTACAGGAAGTGCTTCGCCTATATCAGCAGCTTTCCAGGTCATCCGTCCAGAAATATACCACGATGCTTCGTGTCGTTTGTGCAGATGGTCGTGCAAGAGGAATGTTCAGCTTCTATGGTGCTAGCCGCACCGGCAGATTTGCAGGACGGCTGATCCAGCTGCAGAATCTTCCGCAGAATCATCTGGACGACTTAGCAGAGCTGAAGGAACAGATCAGGACCGGTGAATTTGATACCATAAAGGAAAATTATGATGACGTTCCGGATGTGCTTTCCCAGCTTATCCGCACAGCATTCATCCCGCCGGAAGGAAAGAAATACGTGGTCGCAGACTTCTCCGCCATAGAAGCAAGAGTCCTTGCATGGCTGGCAGATGAGAAGTGGCGAATGCAGGCATTTGCCAACAGTGAGGATATCTACTGTGCATCGGCATCGAAAATGTTCGGTGTCCCAGTGGAGAAAAACGGTACAAACGGACATCTGCGGCAGAAAGGCAAGATCGCAGAGTTAGCCTGCGGTTACGGCGGTTCCATTGGTGCGATCAAGGCAATGGGCGGCACGGAATTAAAGCTTTCTGATGATGATCTGTTCAAACTGGTAGACGATTGGAGAAGCTCTTCTCCCAATATTGTAAAGTTCTGGGGTGATGTACAGCGTGCAGCAGAAAAGGTCATCACAGACCAGTGCGGCATGACCTGCGGTAAGTTACGTTTCTCATATGAATCCGGTATCTTCTTTATCGAATTACCCTCCAGACGCCGGCTTGCTTACGTAAGACCAAAGGTTGAGAAAGATGACAACGGCAAGAATATCATCACTTACGAGGGCATAGACAACAGCCACAAGTGGAACCGGTTAAAGACCTACGGAGCAAAGCTTGTGGAGAACATCACACAGGGTGTGGCAAGAGACCTACTCCTATATGCGATGCAGAACATGCAGGACATGGAGATCGTCGGTCATGTGCATGATGAAGTTATCGTAGAATGCACGCCGGATGTTTCTGTGGAACAGGTTTGTGAGTTGATGGGACAAACGCCGGAATGGGCCGAAGGTCTGCTTTTACGTGCGGATGGATACGAGTGTGCGTTTTATATGAAGCAGTGAAATAAGGACTGCTCTACAACGGGAAAGCCTTGCAGAAATGCAGGGCTTTTCTTGTATTGTAAAAATAGTTATAACTTTAATATATATCAGCACTATTTTAAAAGTAATATTGAATTGAAAAGAAAATTGCTATCAAAGATGAGACTACAATCTGAGGAATAGAAGTACGGAGACAATTTGTCGGTACGATGGAGTTACTTTGTGCTGTTCATAAAATCAACTTGATGGTTTAGTTAAAATCCGCTATAATAAAATAATAATGAGTTATAATGACGATATGAATAATTAAAATAGCACAACCAGATAATGAGGCGAAGGCGAAACGTTTTGAAGAGTGTATAAATTTACATGCAGCTTGCGGGGATGGTAAGAATCATGAAAAATGATATGAATCTAACTGAAAACAATAATGAGTTTGGTACTGCTATTCTTGACCTTACTGTCAGAAAAGACGGTTTTGAATTTTCACAAAGTATTTCAACGGCATTATCGAAAGCTGAAGTTGAACTCAGTGTACTCGAGGATCAAATTGCGGAGACTGAAAAATCGCTTAAATCTTTGACACCGGAATGTGATAAAATAGACTACATACTCTCTGCCGCGAGTGGTGCACTCTGTGGGATTATTGATATATTCCTTGTAGGAAAACCTGGTGAGTCTCCTATGGGTGATATTACCGATAACTGGTTTGAAGAACGAACCAAGGATTTCGCAAGACTCTGTAAGTGGGATGATTCTAAAGATTCCTCTGTTAATTCTGCAATAGCCCACCTTGAGAAAAGCTTCAAAATACCATATGATCAGCGTGGTGCTGGAGATGCTGCCAGTTTTGTGTTTAATTTGACTCCCGGCAATCATCACTTTAAGTCGCTTGGACATAATCCGACCCTGCTTGGTCTGTTTTTTTTCTATCCTAGATCAGTTTAGCAATACATCGCATTTTGTTTCTGGTGGTGATTTAATTTCCTTGCAGGAGGCAGACGGAAAATTTGAGCTAAGGGGCAACAATGTTCCGAGCAAACTGTTCTGTGCATTTGTGAACTGGTTCGGACATTTGATTTCAGATATGTCGGGATCTTCCAGTAGTAAAGGGCGTGGAATGGGCATTCCCTCACCAATATGGAGTTGGACAAACGATATTATTGCAATAAAGAAAACATTGGGTATCCCTACATCGGAGTTTGACAATGCAATAAATGAATTGGCTATCCAGATTTATAAAAAAGGATACGATGTCAGATTCCAAACGGCACAGCTTATTCCAATATTTGTCAACGAAATGATTGTTCGTCTTTTCTACTGTATTCGCAGAACAATTAGATATTTCAGCATTACGAAAAAGGAAGCCCGTTCCTTCAAAATGTTGTGGAAAGTGTGCGAGCCATTTTCCAATGCTACAGTTAAAAGAATGCTTACAGTTGCTCATGGCACATTTTGTCTTATAGATATTGGTGACGCTACGATTCGTGGTTTTGTGGCTGGCGGAGGCAATTTCAATGTAGTTGAATTTTTCATGCGTTTGAATATTCCCGGAGTAGGTAGGTTTGTCATTTCTCTTTATGGTGAAGCTAAGCGTGGAATCGAACGCATTGGATCAAAGGAAAACCTTTACTGTTTGAAGAGAGAAAAGATAGTTGTGGAAAGCTATATTGAAGGTCTAAAGATCCTTGCTGAAATTTATAATGATCAATTATTGAAGACATTTATTGATGATCTTAAGAATAGCGATGCCTACATTCAGGCATTTGAAAAATCTGTTCAATTGGCAGAAAAGCGAAATGTTCCAGCAGAGAAGATATTACATACAAAGTCTGATATCGACAATTATTTTCTTGGGAGTAATAAAGATGGCTAAGAAGAAATCTAAACTGCAATTGGCTCAGGAAGAAGCTCAGAACGCTGTTAACAAGGCAAACAGCAAAATAGAAGATCTTGGAACACTTACATCTACTCTATACACTGAACTGACAAATATACAGGATGCATTTGATGCAATAAGGAATGTTCCTAATGAAAAAAGGCTCCAGTATGAAGAACTGAAGAAAATTCGTTTAAATTGGAAGCAACAGGCTGAAAAAATCGAAAAAGATTATAAGAATGCTGCAGTTAAGAATGCTGGAGTCGGGGCGGCGGGAGCTGGGGTTGGCGTTGCCATTGTGACAATGGGACCAACAGTTGCCATGGGCGTTGCTACTACGTTTGGTGTTGCTTCCACAGGGACTGCCATTTCTACCTTAAGTGGTGCTGCTGCAACAAATGCAGCATTAGCATGGATTGGAGGGGGTGCGCTTGCTGCTGGAGGTGGCGGAATGGCTGCAGGAGAAGCATTCCTGGCTTTAGCAGGTCCTGTCGGATGGGCTATCGCAGGAGTAGCTCTGTTGACAAGTAGCATTTTCATGATAAAAAGCATAAATGATAAAAAACACATTGAAGATGTATTTGCACTGATAAGCAAGCGGGATGTTACATCTTATGAATTAGCAATCGTTGAACTGAATGAACGAATCACCCGAATAAAAGACGAAAGCAAAAAACTGCATGAAGCTATCGATGATATCCATTCTTTTGGACTTGACTATGCAACTATGACCGAAGAACAACAGTATACGCTTGGTGCATATGTCAATTTGATGTCTTCTTCAACTCAATTGCTTGTAAACCCAATCCTTGGGCTTCTACCTAAATATACAGAGGAAGATTTTGAGAAATTCGCATCCAGTGAAACTGATAAGGAAAAATCTAAGTGGTATTTGGATTACAAAATGATTCTTGTATCGTTGTCAAATTTTCTGTACAAAATTGAACTGAACGATAGGGACAAAAAACTTCTCTGGAAGACCTTGAGGAAAAACAAGAAAAATCTTAAATCATTAGGTATTTCAAAGAAAGAATTCGGCATAGAAATTATCGATGCGGCATTTGCAGCATTAAGTTATAAGTATGGGCTGTAAGAAACATAAGAATAGTGACTTCACAATGTTGTTTCAAATTGAATACGAGTGTGCGTTTTATATGAAACAGTAAAATAAAGACTGTTCTACAACGGGAAAGCCTTGCAGAAATGCAGGGCTTTTCTTGTTTTTTGGGGCAAAATATGATATACTACTAGTAAGGAAATCAGAAGGAATAGAGGTGTCACGATGGCAGCGTATATTTGCATTGATCTGAAAAGTTTTTACGCATCTGTGGAGTGCGTGGAACGAGGTCTTGACCCGTTGAATACCAATCTGGTAGTAGCAGATGCCGGTCGAACGGAAAAGACGATCTGCCTTGCGGTCACGCCTGCCCTAAAGCAGTATGGCATTCCGGGCAGAGCGAGACTGTTTGAGGTGATCGAAACCGTGAGGCGAGTCAATGCACAGCGTCTGCAAAAGCTGCCAAATCACGAATTTACGGGAAAATCCTGTCTCGCTTCGGAACTCGGTCAGAATCCGTCCTTGCAGTTGGATTTCATCATTGCACCGCCGCAGATGGCACACTATATGGAGATCAGTACAAAGATCTATGAGATCTACTTGCGGTACATTGCACCGGAAGATATTCATGTGTATTCCATTGATGAGGTCTTTATCGATGCAACAGGTTACTTGAAAACCTATCACTGCACACCGCAGGAACTGGCGAGAAAAATGATCCGGGAAGTACTGCAAGAGACAGGCATTACAGCGACTGCCGGCATTGGAACCAATCTGTACCTTGCTAAGATCGCCATGGATATCGTCGCAAAGAAAATTCCTGCGGATGAGAATGGTGTAAGAATCGCTGAACTAGACGAAATGTCCTATCGGGAAAAGCTGTGGAGTCATACCCCACTGACCGACTTCTGGAGAATTGGCAGCGGCTATGCCAGGCGATTGGAAAAGATGCAGATCTTCACCATGGGTGATCTGGCACGCTTTTCAGAGCATGGAGAAGACCTGCTGTTCCGGATGTTTGGCGTGGCTGCGGAACTGCTGATCGACCATGCCTGGGGGTATGAATCTTGTACCATGCAGGCAATCAAAAGCTATCGACCCAAAGGGCATAGCATCAGTCAGGGACAGGTGCTTCCTTGTCCCTACGACTTTGAGAAAGGTCGGTTGATCGTTCGGGAAATGACCGAGCTGCTGGTGCTGGATCTGGTGCGAAAGAAAATGGTTGCGGATCAGATCGTTTTGATGGTGGGATACGATCACACCGGAATCCCGGAAACCTATCGGGGTGAACTAAAAAAAGACCGTTACGGCAAGAAAGTCCCCAAAGCTGCACACGGTTCGGTGAACCTGGGAAAGCAGACTTCTTCTACCAAACGCATCATGGAAAAAGTACTTTCTCTCTACGACCGGATCGTTGATCCGGAATTGCAGGTGCGGAGAATGAGCATCACAGCGAATCATGTGATTCCAGAGGGCGAAGTACAGGAAGAAGTGATGCAGTACAGCCTGTTTGATGATGTAGAGGTACAGGAACAAAAGCGAAAACAGGAGCAAGAGTCCTTAAAGAAAGAACACCAGTTACAGGAAGCTATCCTGAGTATCAAGGATCGCTATGGAAAAAATGCGATCTTGAAAGGCATGAACTTTCGGGAAGGTGCAACGACCATGGAACGAAATGAACAGGTTGGAGGGCATAAGGCATGAGAAACTATGAGGATATCCGGAATCATGAACGCTACCAGTTAAAGCATCATACGCCCATGTCCTTGGAAAGCCGTGCGGCACAGTTTGCTCCGTTTGCGGCACTGGTTGGTTATGACGAGGAGATCGGAGAAGCTGCCAGATCGACCGATGGCAGAGAAGAACTGTCGGAAGATGCTATCGATGCATTGAATCAGGCATTTCAGAAGCTGCTGGAGCATGAGAAAGAACGTCCGCTGGTAACGGTAACATACTTTCAGCCGGATGCCAAAAAAGATGGCGGCAGGTATATGACCTATACCGGGAATTTCCGATTCTATGATGCGGAGAAGCGAGTGATGAAGTTTGTGGATGGGATGGTGCTTGGTGCGGGGCAGGTGTGCCGGATTGAAATGAAATAAGCCATCTCAAAGTAGTTGATTTTTTTTGACAAAAACGTACGCACATTACTTGAATTTTTCGACATATTGTGGTATAATAACTTTGAATAAAACATTGTAGCAAGAAAGTTACAGATAAAGACATGAAAACAGATTGGAAGGTCAATAATGGCAGAAAAAACAAACGCTAACATTGGATTTGAAAAACAAATATGGGATGCTGCTTGTGTGTTATGGGGACACATTCCTGCGGCAGAATATCGAAAGGTTATTGTTGGATTGATTTTCCTTCGGTACATATCCTGTGCTTTTGATAAGAAATATCAGGAGTTGGTTGATGAAGGCGATGGATTCGAAGATGATAAAGATGCCTATACAATGGATAACATCTTCTTTGTTCCAGAAGATGCGAGATGGAACAAGATTGCAGAGGCAGCTCACACGCCTGAAATTGGTACTGTAATTGACGATGCTATGCGGGCAATTGAGGAGGAAAACAAGTCTCTCAAAGATGTTCTGCCCAAAAACTACGCAAGCCCTGATCTGGACAAACGTGTCCTTGGCGATGTTGTAGATATTTTTACAAACAACATTGACATGAGCGAAACTGGACAAGATGAGGATTTGTTTGGTCGTACTTATGAGTACTGCATTGCAATGTTTGCAGAAAAGGAAGGACAAAAAGGCGGCGAATTTTATACACCGTCAAGTGTGGTAAAAACGCTTGTTGAGATTTTGAAGCCGTTTGAAAATTGTCGTGTCTATGATCCAGCTTGTGGAAGTGGCGGCATGTTTGTACAGAGTGCAAAGTTCATACAGGCACATAGTGGCAATCGAAACAATATCTCGGTATATGGTCAGGAAGCAAATGCAGATACCTGGAAAATGGCAAAAATGAACATGGCAATTCGTGGTATTGAAGCAGATTTTGGATCACATCAAGCGGATACATTTAGCAATGATTTGCATAAAACCTTGAAGGCGGATTTCATTTTGGCAAATCCTCCATTCAACTATCATCCGTGGGGACAGGAACGCTTGACAGAAGATGTTCGCTGGAAATATGGCGTACCACCTGCAAATAATGCGAACTATGCCTGGATTCAGCATATGATTCATCACCTTGCACCGAACGGAAAAATCGGGCTTGTACTTGCAAATGGTGCATTGAGTACGCAGTCAAGCGGTGAAGGTGAAATCAGAAAGCGAATTATTGAAGATGATTTAATTGAGGGCATTGTTGCAATGCCGACACAGCTTTTCTATTCTGTTACAATTCCTGTTACACTCTGGTTTATTTCCAAGAATAAAAAGCAGAAAGGCAAAACGCTTTTCATAGATGCTCGAAAAATGGGATTTATGGTGGACAGAAAGCATCGAGATTTTTCAGATGAGGATATTGCAAAGCTTGCGGATACTTTCACTGCTTTTCAGAATGGCGAATTGGAGGAAGTCAAGGGTTTCTGTGCCGTTGCAACAACAGAAGAGATTGCAAAACAGGATTATATTTTAACGCCGGGTCGATATGTTGGCATTGAAGAACAGGAAGATGATGGCGAGCCGTTTGATGAAAAAATGAAGCGTTTGACTTCGGAGCTTTCTGAGATGTTCAAGAAGTCCCATGAGCTTGAAAACGAGATCAGGGAGAAATTGGGGGCAATTGGGTATGACATCTAATTGGAAAACTTGTCAACTTGGTGAATTGGTAACATTCACATCAGGTGGAACACCAAGCAAAAAGAAAGCGGAGTATTGGAACGGCTCTATTCCGTGGATAAGTGCTAAAACAATGAAAGATGAGCATATTAGCACTTCTGATTTGATGATAAGTGAAGAAGGGCTTAAAAACGGAAGTCGGCTTGCTCCGCAAGGATCAATTTTGTTTCTTATCAGAGGTAGTGGTCTTTTCAATGGTATTCCTATCTGTTTGGTTGATAAGCCTGTTGCCTTTAATCAAGATGTTAAGTGTATTAACTCAATCTCAGAAATAGAGAACAAATACGTTTTTTATTGGTTGTTATCTCAGGCAAGTACGTTAAGTGCTATAGTCGGAGTGACAACAATAGGTGCAGGAAAATTTGATATGGACGTAATAAAGCGTCTTGAAATATCTTATCCCGAAAAAGAAGTAAGAAATGAAATAATAAGAATAGCTGACGCTATATCTGATAAAATACGCTTAAATACTGCGATAAATGAAAATTTAGAATCGCAGGCTCAAGCGATTTTTAAGTCTTGGTTTGTAGATTTTGAACCGTTTGGTGGGGTTATGCCTGAGGATTGGAGCGAATGTATCCTTGATTCTATGTGTTCACTGATTATTAAAGGTATAACTCCAAAATATAATGAACACTCCGCCTAACTTGTTATCAATCAGAAATGCGTTAGAAATCATCAAATAGACCTATCCTTAGCACGTTGTCACGAGCCTAAGAAAGTAAATGAAAAATGGCTCCAATACGGCGATATTGTTGTAAATTCAACTGGAACAGGAACACTTGGAAGAGCAGCGCAGGTTCTGTTTACTCCGAACAATATGACTGTCGATTCTCATGTTACCATCATTCGTGCTTCAAAACAAGAGTATATTTATTATCTCGGCTTATGGGCGACTTCTCATGAACATGATTTTGAGATGCTACAGACAGGTAGTACAGGGCAGACAGATTTACCTCGAGAAAGACTAAAACAGATGCAAATCGTATTGCCATCTGACAGTATTCTTAGCAGCTTTTCCAAAGTAATAAAGCCGATTGCTGACATTAGAATACAAAAACAGCAAGAAACCCAGCGCCTTTCAGCCCTCCGTGACACGCTCTTGCCGAAACTGATGAACGGCGAAATTGACGTGTCAGCGGTGCAGATTTAGGCGGCTTGCAAGCGTAAATTTTCATTTATAAAAGGAGTGATTTACTTATATGGGAGCTTATAATTTTACTTATCAACTTCCAAATAATTTTAATAATAGAGTAATTCAATTTTTACAGCAAAAAGGTAGAAACGATTTGCTAATTGCCTTTCAGCAATGTACATTTGAATACGAAGATTTAGGAAATGCGTACCGTAATGGAATACGTGGTGACAATTGGGATATGAATGCTATTGATTTTACTATTGAAGGTTCTTCTTCCAATATAAAACTTCTAAATGCAAATAAACAAATATTAGATGATGTTATCGATAAAGCCTTACAGTCTCGTAAATCAGGACTTCAATTAAAAAATATTTACTGTCTTATAGCTGATGGAAATGATGAATTTATTTCTCAATCAAATGAAGAAAGGCTGAATTGTGATATTTCGGTAGCTAATTCCGTTTTACAGGATTTAATACGCATTGGTGAGTGCGTTTGCACAAGTGTTGAGTACAATAAATCCACCAAAGAAAATATTATAAATGATTTTTTCAGAAATGGATTAAGCCTTATGGGATATCACGAAAATAAAGATCAAACTCGCCACGGCATTTCGTCCGGTGGAAAAGATGCGGGTGAAGTAGATATTTTACTTACTAAGGAAGGTAGGGAAATAGCTTTATTTGAAGGATTAAAACTTGAATATGTAAGCACAAAGTATATAGATGAGCATATTGATAAAGCAATTAATAATTATAATGCTTTGGGTACTGCTACATTTGTTGTCGCATACGTTAACACATCAGATTTTTCAGATTTCTGGAGAAAGTATTTATCTCACTTGAAAGAATGTAATTTGAAAATAAATGTGAAAAAAGGAATACAGGAATGTACACACCCAAATGCTTCGATAAGGATTGCAAGTGCTATTTTTTCAAGAGATGATTATGATTTTCCAGCCTATTTTATATGTTTAAAAATTGAATAGATAGTCGTGGAATGTAGTGATGTTGGTACAACGAGAGGAGTACCAGCACATGAAAACAAGAATCATCACAGAAATCGAGCAGTCCATGCTAAAACACCTTGACAATGCGCAGCTTAAGGAATTACACAGAGTTTTAGAGCATGTTCTCAGTGGAGTAACCATATCAAAGTCCTCAGAGGATACTGAGGAAGCGTCAAACGAAGATGTGCTAAATGACTTCATAGCTGCAAAGAAAATCGAAGGTTGTTCTGACAAATCGTTAAAATATTACAGAAAAACTATAACTGTGGCACTGAACAGCGTTGGGAAAGAGATCAAGCACATCACAACTGATGATCTGCGTAGTTATCTTACGAAATATCAAGAAGAAAAGAAGTCAAGTAAGGTTACGATGGATAATATCAGACGAATTCTTTCGAGTTTTTTCTCATGGCTTGAAGATGAGGATTATATCATAAAAAGTCCCGTTCGGCGTATACACAAGGTGAAAACAAGCAAAACAATAAAAGAAACATACACCGATGAAAATTTGGAGCTTATGAGAGATAGTTGCGTAGAATTGCGAGATTTAGCGATGATAGATATGCTCGCATCTACCGGAATGCGTGTGGGAGAAATGGTGCTTTTGAACCGGGAGGACATCAATTTCAACGAGCGAGAATGTGTAGTCCTTGGAAAAGGTGATAAAGAGCGTATTGTTTATTTCGATGCACGTACAAAGCTACATTTACAGAACTACTTGGATGCCAGAACCGATAATGATCCTGCTCTGTTTGTTTCGCTTCGGGCTCCTCATAATAGACTGACAATTGGTGCAATTGAACTTAGAGTACGGAATTTGGGGAAATCTTTGGGAATCCACAAGGCACATCCGCATAAATTTAGACGAACACTTGCTACAGTGGCGATTGACAAAGGAATGCCGATAGAGCAGCTTCAAAGACTTCTTGGGCATCAACGAATAGACACAACTTTGCAGTATGCAATGGTAAAACAGAGCAATGTGAAACTTGCTCATAGAAAATATATAGGATAAATCAGGAGGGTTTCTCTATGGATATAGAGAAAGAATTGCATTTCAAGTTTAATGCTCCTTTGCATGAGCAGGATACTGAAATGCAAACTTACGGTTGCAGACAAAACAATCCAGATATTTGTGGAAGCAACGGGATTTCAGGAATTTGCGCTTTCTGTTCAGAGGATAGAATATGCAAAAAGCCGTCTCGTGCTTGGAAGAAGCAATATCTTAAACTAAAAAACGAGGAAGAATAATGAAACTATTGGATATATGTGAGGCTATTGTTGATTGTCCGCACTCAACAGCCAAAGATGAGGGAAAAGGCTATCCATTAATTCGCACTCCTAACATTGGAAAAGGCAGATTAAAGTTTGATGGCGTACATAGGGTGTCGGAACAAGTATATAATCAGAGAAATGAACGAGCTGTACCGCAAGCAGGCGATTTAATACTTGCAAGAGAAGCTCCTGTTGGAAATGTGGCAATAATAAGGCAGGGACAACAAGTTTGTTTGGGGCAAAGAACAGTACTTATTAAACCTAACAAGAAATACGTCGATCCTGATTTCCTTGTATATTATCTTTTATCTCCCGAATTACAGCATAAGCTCCTGAGTTCATCTAATGGAGCTACGGTTAGTCATCTGAATATGTCATCTATCAGATCACTTGAAGTGCAGGTGCCTGGCATTGATGTTCAAAAAAGAATAGGTGCTATACTTGCAAGAATAGATGATAAGATAGAGCTGAATGCTGCAATAAATGAAAATTTACAACCATTAGCAGCTTAAATCCTCACTTTTGATACGTCAATCTCGCCGTTCATCAATTTGGGTAAGAGAGTGTCACGGAGCAAAGCAAGTTTTTCGTTTTCTGTTCGATTCTGGGAATATTGATACATTAAAGAACCTACGATATTTTCGTATTTTTGCAAGCATTCTTTACTTGGAATTATTATCTCAGTTTTTTTCAAATCTCCTTGAGTAATTAGCGGTTGAGTTGAACCTCTATTCATTGCTTTATAATCAATCAGCTTTAGTATCTGATATGTATACTCATAATAATTACTTTTAATCACAAGTGTATTATCAGATGTCCAACACGGATAATCGAATCTTTGCACTATGCCATGAGTTCCAACTCTACCAATAACAAGTATTTTATCATCGTGATTAAATTTATTTGTATATCCCATTATTGCTGCTGCACCAATTAAGGGAATACTAGCATCTTCTGTTTTATCATTTTGTTTCATAGGAGGACGTTTCCCACTTAAAACATCTGCAACATCTGAAAAAGCACCAACATTCCAATCCACAGGCATGACCCCACCAAATGGCTCGAAATCCACAAACCAAGACTTAAAAATCGCCTGAGCCTGCAATTCTAAATTTTCATTTTTATTATGTTAGGAGACAATGATGAGAGAAAGATATGATGATAAAGGTAATTTAATTGGCTGTTGCCGAATGGTATTTGATGAGATACCTGATGATTATCAAATCCAAAAAGTTATATTGGAAGATATGGTATATGATCTCTCATATTTAGGTGTTATGAAGCATTTGAGAGATAATAATGTGGCACAAGAATTTTCGGATAATAACTTTTATTCCTTGGAAGTGCTGTCCCACATGGCTCTTGATTACCTTAATTCGGCTATGTATCTGCATAAGGGTATTATAGCTGACAGAGGTCAAGACCTTGTTTCGTACTATGTTATCCCCTGTGCTTTCCTATGCAAACACTCGATAGAGCTGAAAATTAAAGAATGTTTACTGTCAATGGGCGAAAAAGAGCTGAAGGGGCATAGCGTATTAACATTATGGGATAAGCTGAATAAAGAAGGTTTGCCACAATACGACAAGTTGAGAGCTTTTATAGTAGAAGTCGAAAAGATAGATAACAATGAAATGGCTCTAAGATATGGTATTTCAAAAGGATTAGAACCATTACAAGAAAAATTCAAATTTGATGTGGATAATCTTATTTCAAATACAATGTTTCTGTTCAATATACTTGAAGAATACGTACAAAGATAAAGAAATTGACAATTTATTTTGGTATACTCCATATAAACTGTTTGCACATATTAGCCCTCCGCTGAAATTACCTGAATTATGCGTATATGATTTGTCTCAAAAACAGTTATCCTGTATGGATTATGACAGTAAAAGAATGATGAGTACTGAAATTTAAAATAACAGAAAGAAGATAACGAAATGGCAGCCTTTTATACAGAGTCCGACTATGAAAACGCCATTATAGAGCTATTTGGAAATACGCTTGGTTACGAATGCGTGTGCGGTTATGACATTGACCATAACGTAAAGTCTCCGCTCTATGATACCGTGTTGGAAGAAAGCGTTTTTCGCATCAACAAGGGAAAACCGTATGATGCAATCCAAAACGCCCTTCTCACCCTCAGAAATTTTGAGAACGGAACCCTTGTGCAGAAAAATGCTGTATTTACAGACTACTTGCAAAATGGCATTTCTGCAAGATATACCGAAAATGGCGAGGAACGCTCTGCTTTAATCTATCTGATTGATTGGGATAACATCGAAAACAATGCTTTTATTTGTGCCAATCAATGGACATTCATTGAAAATAGTAACCGCAGACCGGACATCCTGCTTTTCATCAACGGACTGCCGTTGGTATTGATTGAATTGAAATCCCCTTCCAGAGAAAATACCGATGCAAGCGAAGGTTACACGCAGATTCGTAACTATATGCACGAAATTCCATCCATGTTCTACTATAATCAGATTTGTGTGATGTCTGACCAGCTAACCAGCAAAGCAGGAACGATTACCAGCGATGAAACACGTTTCATGGAATGGAAAACCGTTGATGGAAGTTATGAAAATACACAGATTGCACAGTTCGATACTTTCTTTGAAGGAATGTTCCAGAAGAAGCGACTTTTGGACATCTTGAAAAACTTTATTCTGTTTAGTAATGATGGAACAAAGCAGATTAAAATTCTTGCCGGTTATCATCAATATTTTGCTGTCAATAAAGCGATTCAATCTACCAAAAAAGCAACTGAAACAGATGGAAAAGGCGGTGTTTTCTGGCATACCCAAGGCAGCGGGAAATCACTATCTATGGTCTTTTATGTTCATCTTCTGCAATCTGCATTGAATAGTCCGACTATCGTTGTCTTAACAGATAGAAATGATTTAGATGACCAGCTGTATCTACAATTTGCAAAGTGCAGCGATTTTCTTAGACAAAAGCCAGTTCATGCAGAGTCAAGAGAACATCTTCGGTCTTTGTTAGAAGGTAGAAAAGCAAATGGGATTATCTTCACCACCATGCAAAAGTTTGAAGAATCCTTTGAATGCTTGTCAGATCGAAGGAACATTGTTGTCATGGCAGATGAAGCACATAGAGGGCAATATGGGCTTACGGAGAAAGTGGACGAGAAGTCTGGTAAAATCAAAATTGGTGCAGCCAGAGTGATCCGAAATAGTTTGCCGAATGCTACATACATTGGTTTTACTGGTACACCTATCTCTACAAAGGATAAATCTACACGAGAAGTTTTTGGCGACTATATCGATATTTATGATATGACGCAGGCAGTGGAAGATGGTGCAACACGTCCGGTTTACTATGAATCAAGAGTGCTGAAATTGAAGTTAGACGAGCAAACCTTGAAACTGATCGACCAAGAGTATGATCGAATGGCGGAAAATGCAGATGCGGGTGTGATTGAACAGTCAAAACATCAGCTCGGCAAAATGGAAGCGATTCTTGGCAATGACCAGACTATCAATTCTCTTGTGACAGACATTCTTGACCACTACGAAAACAACAGAGCAAATCTGCTGACTGGAAAAGCAATGATTGTTGCTTATTCCAGAGGGATTGCCTTGAAGATTTATCATAAAATTCTCGAAATTCATCCGGATTGGACAGAAAAGGTTGCAGTTGTGATGACTTCATCTAACAAAGACCCAGAAGAATGGAGAGAGATCATAGGCAATAAGGCTCATAAGGAAGAATTGGCAAAGAAATTTAAGGATAATAAGAGTCCTTTGAAAATCGCAATTGTAGTCGATATGTGGCTGACAGGATTTGATGTGCCTTCTCTTGCAACAATGTATGTGTATAAGCCGATGTCCGGACACAATTTGATGCAGGCAATTGCAAGAGTAAACCGTGTTTTTGAGGATAAAGAAGGCGGTCTTGTTGTGGACTACGTTGGCATTGCAAATGCATTAAAACAGGCAATGAACGACTATACAGCAAGAGATAAGGACAAGTATGGCGACACTGATGTTGCTAAAGTGGCTTATCCGAAGTTTCTAGAAAAGATTTCGATTTGTCGAGATTTCTTTTTCCAATACGATTACACAAAATTTATGACTGGAACAGATCTGGAGCGTGCAAAAACAATCACTGGTGCAGTTAATTTCATCATCTCTCCCGCAAAAGAAGAGGACAAGAAGGAGTATCTGAAAGAATCGTTAATGCTGCATCAGGCATTGTCACTCTGTTCTTCTATGGTAGAAGAATCTCTGCGTATGGAAGCTGCTTTTTTTGAATCGGTTAGGGTGCTCGTGCTTCGTTTAGAGAATAAAGGGACTGGTAAGAAGCTTTCTCTTGGAGAGATGAATGCTCGTATCAATGAACTGTTAAAGCAAAGCATTAAAAGTGATGGTGTCATCAATCTGTTTTCCGATATTGGCAAGGAAATTTCTTTGTTCGACTCGAAATTTTTGCAAGAAGTTGCGAATATGAAAGAGAAGAATCTTGCTGTAGAACTTCTAAAGAAATTAATTGCAGAGCAGATTGTCGTCTATAAGCGTACCAATGTTGTAAAGTCCGAGAGATTTTCTGAAATCATGCAGCGAGCAATGAATCAGTATCTAAATGGAATGCTGACAAATGAAGAAGTTATCGAAGAAATGATGAAGCTCGCAAAACAGATAAAGGAAGCTGGCGAAGAAGGAAAATCATTAGGACTTACTGCTGATGAGCTGGCGTTTTATGATGCGTTAACCAAACCTCAAGCAATCAAGGACTTTTACAAGAATGAAGAACTAATTGCGATTACAAAAGAACTGACGGAAACATTACGTAAAAATAAAACGATTGACTGGCAGAAGAAAGATTCCGCAAGAGCAAGAATGCGTATGATGATAAAGAAGCTTTTGAAAACGCATAAATATCCACCAGACGATCAGCCAGAAGCAATTGAAGCCGTTATGACACAGTGTGAACTATGGGCGGATAATCTTGTAGAGTAAAATATACTTTTTTACTGGTGCAATTTCAGATGAAATGATCTGTTCACCTACTATATAACTACGCGCTACCGTGCCGCCCGATTGCATCGAGCAATGCCAGCATACACTCGCTAACGCTCCTCTGCTGACAGCCCTCATAAGAGGGCAATCATCTATATATTTATATATTTTAATATTATCTTATATCATATATAAAATAATATAAATATAATAGTTATGGAATATAAGAAAAACGAGAAAAAGCAAAAACAGCACCTTTTGTGGCAGCCAATCGATTCTGATAAAGTTTCGGTAAAACGGAGTCGTAAAAGGTGCTTTTTCTTCTGCTGGAAAAGATCAATGCAGAAGCTTGACGTTGCTCTGAAAATATGCGAAATCAGATAGTGGTGACGTTCGGGACTGTCAATTTTTCATCGGGAACAAGTTTGATTTGTAAAAGCTGTAGTTTTTTGCCTTGGCTCTCACATCGATTTGTGAGAAGCGAAGATTTTCTTCTCAAATCTCCAAAAATAGTAGCATTTTCGTGGGAAACGTGATAAAATAACAATGCTGCAGCAGAAGGAGAATGAATATGATTGAGATCAAACGAGTTGCTCTCTACGCCAGATTTTCCTCGGATCATCAGAGAACCGAGTCCATCGATGCACAGATCAGAGCAATGAAGGAATTCTGTGATCATAACAAGTGGAAAATCGTAGAGACTTATATAGATGAAGCATACTCAGCCACCAATGACCGCAGACCAAGCTTTCAGCGTATGATCACAGACAGCGAAAAAGGATTGTTTGACATCGTTTTAGTGCATAAACTAGATCGTTTCAGTCGTAATAGATACGATTCGGCAGTGTACAAAAATAAGCTGAAACATAACGGTGTTCGCCTTTGTAGTGTCCTGGAACGGCTTGACGATTCTCCGGAATCCATCATTTTAGAAGCCATGTTGGAGTCCATTGGTGAATACTACTCTTCCAACATCGCACGTGAAGTGATGAAAGGACTAAAGGAAAATGCTTTTCACTGTAAGCATACCGGAGGCTCACCGCCATTGGGATACGATGTTGGTCCGGATAAGAAACTGATCATCAACGAACGGGAAGCCGAAGCTGTAAGGATCATCTACGATATGTATATCAATGGATACGGCAATCGTGACATTGCAGAACGCCTCAATGCTGCCGGATACGTTACAAAGAAGGGCAATCCATTTGCTCCAAATCATGCAGCTTTTTATGAGATACTGAACAATCTCAAATACACCGGAATCTATGTTTACAATCGTTCTTCTGCAAAGGATTACAACCATCGGCGAAACAGTCACCGCCATAAGCCGGAAGAAGAAATTATAAGAATCGCCAATGGCTGTCCTGCGATCATCTCACAGGAAACCTTTCAAAAGGCTGCGGAAAGAAGAAAATCTGCTTCTGCCGTAGGAAAATTGGGTGCAAAACACTTCTACCTCTGCTCCGGCATGGTTCGGTGTGGAGAATGCGGTAAGAAGATGAGCGGAGGAAAGCGGTACGGCAAATACCATTTTCATACCTACTGCTGTACAGCACACCGAAGCGACTGCTGTAACTTCAAAGAGATAGACAGTGAAAAACTGGATCACTACGTGATAGCACTTTTGGAGCAGGAGTTGTTTTGCGAGGTATCGATGAAAAAGCAGATCCGGCATCTGAATCAGTGCATCAGCAGGCATAACCGAAAACTTCCTGCATGGAGAAAAGCACTGGACGAACAGCTGGACAAACTCAATCTGGAATACATTCAGCTACAAAGCAGTAAAGAGAAAACGATTGAAATCTGTGAGCAGATCAATACACTGGAATCCCAGAGAATCGCTTTTGAAAGCAGTCGGAATAATTTGCAGGAATTAGAGGCTGTCGGGTATGCAGACTTCTGTGGATTGATCGATTCTTTCTTCGCACTGCAGGAAGAACCCTTCCGGTTCCGTACATTCATCAGAGATTATATCAAAAGCATTACAGTGTATCGGGAAAGTGTTGTTTTCAGTCTGGACTGCGGTTTCGGTCTGCTGGACGGAGTTGTCAGGGAATTTGCAGCGAAGCGAATCGATTTCAAAACGCCTTCCCAGAGAATGTGAGATTAAAATTTTGGAGATGACAGAAAGGAGCAAAAGCCATATCGAAACGATCAAGTGGTAACAAGAAATGGAGGAATTCAAATGAAGGTACTGTTTTTATAGCACTCCCAAAAAATATCGCATACTCTTGACAACAGGTTTATAATAGAGTTAAGAGGTGATGGTTATGTTACATGACGAAGCAAGAAAACTGCTTATTGAAGCTTGACAAATTACGGTATTGTACACTGTAAAAAATTGAACGGCTGTTTTCAAGCCGCTCCACAATATCGTTTTTTATCACTGTTGTTGAACTTACAGAGATTTTTTGCAAAGCCCATTAAAATATAATCAACTTTGCATATAATGATTCTTGGAGAGGAATCTTAAAACTACTACTTTTATTTTATGAGGTTTTTTATTTTGGAACACTATATAAATCCCAAAAGTCAAATTTCAACATATTTCTATCCAATTGAAAATGCACAATCAGTTACAATTGGTTGGTATATTCGTTGCGGCTCACGCAACGATAGCATAGAAAAAAGAGGAATCTCATATCTTTTAGAACGATTTCTATATTCATCTACTCCGCACTATGAATTTGAGAAAATAGGTGGAATTTTTGATGCAATTACAGATAAAGATTATACGAGATTTAGTTTGAAATTTCATCCGAAGTATTTACATAACGCATTAAATTGCTTTTTTGATTTTATTTTAAAAAGTGATTGGAATCAAGAAAAATTTAATATTCAAAAAGACTTGCAATTGAGAGAAATTGAAAGAAGCGATATGCGATATGACAAAATGCTTGGATCGTTATTATGGAATGATCATTCGCTTTCCTACCCAGTTATAGGTACTAAGAAAACTGTATTAAATTTGCGGTTGAATGATTTGATCTCACATAAAAATCGTTACTATACACAAAAAAATGTCGCTTTTTTTGCTGCCGGAAACTTCGATGAAAATAAGATAGTATTAATGAATGAATTTTTATCAAATGCCGAATTTCCCTGCGGAGTTAAAGAGTCGTTTCAAGCACCTAAAATAGGAGAAAGAAAACCTGATATCAAATTCTTAAATTATGCTGATAATGAATTGGAAGTGGCATTATATTTTGATTTGAATTTTAATGTTGTTAACAGAGATTGTGTCACGTTATTAAATTCAATTTTAGGTGAAGGAGAATTATCCTGTTTATCCAGTTGCTGTTATAAAAGTAAGTGTATGTATAATGCGTACTCTTTTGTGAGTACACACATTGATTCAGCAGTACTTTGTATCAATTATCATGTAAAAGCACATGATTTTTGGATGTCGCTAAATATGATAATTGAACAAATTGAACGCATAAAAAAGTGTAAAGAAGAAAGCCTTGCATACAATAAACCATTTTTTATGGATAATATGTGGTTTTGGCTCGAAGATACACGGCAATTTAATGATTATTTTGCGTGGAATACATATTTTTGTGGTTCTGAAAACTTTACAATTGAGCAAAAAATAGAGTCTTTTAAAAATATTTCCTGCGATGAGTTAAATAAAACAGCCAATACAATTTTTAGGTTTTGTAATACCTCAGTATTAATTTGTGGTCAAACGAATAAAATTGATAAAACTGAATTAAATGATTTTTTGCGCAATAATCTAAAATAGCGGAACAGAAATTTTTTGCAGAGCTCTAAGGGATTTTGTCTTACCAATGCAATAGAACGATGTGTTCAATAAAGCTGATACTTTTAATAATCGAAGTGATCCACACCGCCGGATTTTACTCTGCACCGTTTCTGGCAGAAACAGATTCCAAGCTTTGCGATGTTTTCATACTGTTCGTCCCGCAGGCTTGCCTCGTAGTCTTTTTCCTCGATTTGCCTGAGGGCATCTTCGCAGGCTTTTGTCATCTGGTTGTACTTTTCCACAACCTTAAATTCCAGAATTGCAGCATGATGCCATCTGGAACGCTGCTTTACCACCAGATCAAACCGCCCGTTGCCAGACTCTCTGTTAGAAACCACCATATAACCGTTAAATCCGGAAACCAGTCCGGTCACAAAGCCATGGTAATAGTTTTCCTGTTCGTCAAAACAGCTGATGGTGTTGGTCAGCCAGGTGCATAGCAGATCTTCCAGTTTTTCTGCATCTGCATGAATGACAGATTCCAGAATGTCTGTTCGTCTGTCACGGTTGATATGGTCGATAAACCACGAGCGAATGGTGTTCTTATAGATGCTCTTGATCTCCACATTGGGAATCACCATGTCATAGTAGGTTTCGTCGCCGACCGTTTCGCAGGAGATGATTTTCAGATAGCCAGTAAATAACAGAAAACTCCAGATGTAGTCCTGATTGACATCGATTGTGCCGTAAGTCACGTCTTCAAAAATCTGCGTGTGAATCGGCGTGCCGTTGATGAGTTCCTCTACCATAGACTTGGTACGCTCGTTGGACTCCTCGATAAGCCGCTTGACAATCCGATTGGAGCTGGTGTTCGACCAGTAAGGTTCACAGGCAACCATGTCGTTTTGCAGGTAGGAGTCAATGCAGTTGAGAACACTCCATGGGTTATAGATCTCTGTCAGTCCGAAACGATAGCCGTCATACCACTTTGCGATTGTTCCGGCATACTGTTCCAGGGAGAAGGTTTGCAAAATCTCTTTCATTTCTTCCTGTGTAAATCCGAAATACTGGGAGAACTTGTTCTTTGTGATGGAGTAAGTTTTCAGGTTGTTCAAGCCTGTGAAAATGCTCTCTCTGGACACCCGCAGACAGCCTGTCAGAACTGCAAATTCTAGCGAGGGGTTAGTTTTTAACGCAGACTCAAAGCAATTGCGAATCAGGTTTGTCATATCATCGTAGAAGCCTTCGTGGTAGGCGTTTTCTAACGGTACATCGTACTCGTCAATGAGGATGATGACGTTCTTTTGATATACTTTCTGCAAGCATTTTGACAGCAATTTGACTGCAGAATTATACTCTTTTGGCTCTGCAATTCTTTTCTTGATTTTTTGAAATTCCAGCTTATCTTCTTCGCTGACTGCATCTGATTGCAGAATGATTTCATGACGTTCAAATTCATCGGAAAGCAGTTTGACATACTCAAAATAGGCTTCTTGATAGGAAGCTCGCTTCATGCTTTTCAGTGAAATGCTGATTACCGGATACTGTCCCTGATACGCCATATACTCCGGATATGCTGCGATTTTCAAGCCGTCAAAGAGATAGGCGTTGCTTTTCTCAGTTGCTTCAAAGAATCGCTGCAGCATACTCATGTTGAGTGTTTTGCCGAATCTTCTTGGTCTGGTGAAAAGATTGACCGTTTCTTTGTTTTCCAGGAGCTCCTTTATCATCAACGTTTTATCAATAAAGTAGTACTCGTTGTCCACCAGCCGCTTGAAATCCTCTACGCCAATTGGCAAGGGTTTGTGTTTCATGTTCTCACCTCTGCTTGTTTCTGTAATTTTACCGGGGTTCTTGTTATTGTTATTATACCATGTTCCTGCGGAAAAAGCAACTGGATTCATGGGAAATATACGGCAGGAAGAATGGTGGTTGGATAAATCGTTTATATCTGTTTGAACACTTGAAATTTTGCCGGGATTATGGTATGATAAAGACATAAATAACATAAGAGGTGGAACTGGTCATGCCAGAAAATGCAACGACAAATAAAAGCAATCATGTGACATTGATTTTGCGAGAATTAAGTGCCGATGAAAAGATGGAATATATCACTGAAATGCGTGAAAAATCTCTTCATGATGAGGCAACAGCAATAAATACTGCTAAAGAAAGAGGCAGAAAGGCAATAGAAGCCGAGATAGCAGAAAAATTGCGTGAAAGTGGTATGACAGAAGAGCAGATTAACTCCATTCTAAAGTCATGATTATCATTTCATCAACTGAGCAGAACTCTGCAAATATTCTAGTTTGATTAAAACAAACATTGCGAGCAGCAGCTTCTCCTGCTGCTCAATTTTATAATCTATTTCAAATGAAAAAATATAAAGTCTTGAAGGAGTGGTGGAGTAAATGAAGATTAATCCAGTTGTTACAAACCGAATACAAACAAGACATACATCTTTTCAAGTAGATCTTCATCTCGAAAACAACATCACTTTTTTAGGCGGCGATTCTGGAACCGGAAGGTCAACCATGTTTTCTTTTTTTGAAGGAACTATCTGCGGAAGATAAACGTATAAAGTGCTTCAATTATTTAGATCAGAATAAATTATATAAGAGTTCCATAAAACGATCCAAAGGAAAGCTGTTTGTCATTGACAACGCTGATATCCTTTTAGATGATGCGATGCGGAGTTACATCGCTCTTGACGGAAACAACCAATATATCATTATAGGAAGAAATCCTACTGGATTGCTTTTAAACATAGATGAAGTCTACGAACTACAGAACGAGAATGTCGATGGTATAACGTTGTTTACCTTAAAAAAGAGTTTTTAATCTAGTCAGAAAGTCTATACAGAATAAATTTTTTGAAAAAGAAGCATGGTTACTCTAGTGATTGTGCGATTCGAAAAATACTCTGCTGCTTGACATTCCTCGGACGACATGCTATAATATAAAGGATAAAAATCGAACGAAAGTGGAGTATGAAGAATTCATCTACAACAATTTTTTAAAGATCTTGATAACGAAAAACCACGCATCTGCGTGGTGTCGCACTTCCGAAATCTTGAAAATACGCAAAAAAAGATGGTCACGCATCGCCTCCACCACATAAAAACACGTAATCGGAAAGGTTACGAAAACCACGTAATCACGTTATATAGCGTGGTTACGTGGTTTTTCTTTTACAAATTTTGCCTGATTTTTCGGGAGTTCAAAGCGGATTTGATCGTGACCTGGTTAAAGTGCGTAGCATTTTTGGGGTACCCCTCTCTTGCGGGAAAAATGGGAAAATGGGAAAAATGAGTGCGCTTTTTTCGAGAAATAGGCACATTGTACAAAATGCAGAAAAAGAATTTGTGCAATATGATTTGCTTTCCGAAAAAGTCGGTACAAGAATAATCAGCCTAAATGCGGCGACAATCAAAAGAACTTCATAAGCAAAAGCAACAGCAGACGTCTACAGAATCAGTGTTAGGCATCTGCTGTTTTGCGATTTACATTTCTAAAAAGGACTTGAAAATATTAGTGAAATATGCTAAAATAAATATAGTTTATGCGAAAGAAAGGCACAACAATGAATATTACAGAAAAACAGCAGAAGAAAGCTGCAAAGGAATTTGCGGAGTACTGGAAAGATAAAGGTTACGAAAAGGGGCAGTCACAGAAGTTTTGGATTGACTTGCTGCAAAATGTCTACGGAGTCGAAAACGCTACGCACTTCATCAGCTTTGAAGATCAGGTACATATTGATAAAAGCACTGGTTTCATTGATGGCTATATCGAGAGTACAAAGGTGATGATCGAGCAGAAGAGCCTTGGCAAAGATTTACGCAAAGCAATCAAGCAGTCGGATGGTACGTTTTTGAATCCGTTTCAGCAGGCAAAACGATACATCGTTGAACTGCCTGTGGACAAGCACCCTCGTTGGGTCATCACCTGCAACTTCTCGGAGTTCCTGATCTATGACATGAACAAGCCGAATGGCGAACCGGAACAGATCCTCTTGAAGGATTTGCCGAAAGAATACTATCGCTTACAGTTTCTTGTGGACACAGGCAACGAGAATCTGAAAAAAGAGATGGAGATTTCTCTCAAAGCCGGCGATTTGGTAGGCAAGCTGTACGATGCGATTCTGAAACAGTACAAGAATCCGGAGTCTGAGGAAACGCTGAAAAGCTTGAATATGCTTTGCGTTCGGCTGGTGTTCTGTCTGTACGCAGAAGATGCAGGGATTTTTGGACAGCATGAAATGTTCGGAGATTATCTCAAGCAGTTCTCTCCGAAAGATGCACGAAAAGCACTAATAGAATTGTTTCAGGTGTTGGACACAAAGCCGGAGAATCGTGACCCTTACATGGAAGACGATCTTGCTGCATTCCCCTACGTCAACGGCGGACTGTTTGCAGACGAGAACATTGAGATTCCTCGTTTTACGGAAGAAATCGTGGATTTGCTGGTCAATAAGGCAAGTGCTGGATTCGACTGGTCGGAGATCTCACCAACCATTTTTGGTGCAGTGTTTGAATCGACTTTGAATCCGGAAACACGCCGCAGCGGCGGAATGCACTACACCAGTCTTGAAAACATCCACAAGGTTATCGATCCGCTTTTCCTCGATGAATTAAAGGCAGAACTGGAAGAAATCAAGGCTTTGAAGGTGGCAAAAACCAGAGCACAGAGATTGCAGGAATATCGAAAAAAGCTGTCCCAGCTTACGTTTTTGGATCCTGCGGCAGGCAGCGGAAACTTCCTGACAGAAACCTACATTTCTCTCCGTCGTTTGGAAAATGATGCACTATACGAGGAGCACCGTGGTCAAATGATGCTGGGCGGCGAGGGCGAATATAACCCGATTCAGGTTTCCATTGGACAGTTTTACGGCATCGAGATCAATGATTTTGCAGTGACAGTTGCAAAAACAGCCCTGTGGATCGCAGAAAGCCAGATGATGCAGGAAACAGAAAAGCTAATGCAGATCAATCTGAATTTCCTGCCGCTGAAATCCTATGCAAATATCGTGGAGGGCAATGCTCTGCGAATTGACTGGGAAAGCGTTGTGCCGAAAGAAAAGCTGAATTATATCATGGGAAATCCGCCGTTTGTGGGTGCAAGATTGATGAATACCGTACAAAAGGATGATGTTTTATCGATATTTGATGGTGTTAAAAATAATGGAAATCTGGATTATGTTTCCTGCTGGTATAAAAAAGCAGCGGATATGATGACAGGAACAGAAATTAGAACGGCTCTTGTTTCTACGAATTCCATTACTCAGGGAGAACAAGTTGCAATCCTTTGGAAAAACCTGTTTGAGCATGGGGTTCATATTGATTTTGCATATCGTACTTTCCGTTGGGATAGTGAAGCAAGTTTGAAAGCTCATGTGCATTGTGTTATTGTTGGATTTAGCAAAGCATCAAATCAAAAACCAAAGCGAATTTTTGATGGTGGCTCTGTAAAGATTGCGAAAAATATAAATGGTTATCTTATTGAATCAGATAATATTGTTATTGAAAGTAGAACTAATCCTATATGTAAAGTAAATACAATTAGAATGGGCAATCAGCCTATTGACGATGGAAATTATATCTTCACAGAAGAAGAAATGGCAGAATTCATTAGAATAGAGCCTAAATCAAAACCGTATTTTCATCTTTTCTATGGGTCGAGAGAATTTATTAACCGTATTCCTCGATACTGCTTATGGCTTGGAGATTGTTCGCCAAAAGAACTGCATTCTATGCCAGAATGTATGAAAAGAATTGAAAATGTCCGTCAATTTCGCTTATCAAGTAAAAGAGCAAGCACGCTTAGACTCGCTGATACACCAACAAGATTTCAAACTGAAAATATGCCCACCACAAATTACATTGTAATTCCAGAAGTATCCTCACAGAATCGTCGATATGTGCCAATGGGCTTTATGACACCGGATATTATGTGCAGCAATAAAGTGAGACTTATACCTAATGCGACTTTATATCATTTCGGTGTCCTGACATCTAATGTTCATATGGCGTGGATGAGAACAGTGTGTGGAAGATTGAAAAGCGACTATGATTATTCTATCAAAATTGTCTACAACAACTTCCCCTGGTGCAATCCAACACCCGAACAAAAAGCAAAAATCGAGAAAACCGCTCAGGCAATCCTGGACGCAAGAGCACTTTACCCTGACTGTTCCCTTGCCGATCTCTACGATGAAACCACCATGCCGCCGGAACTCCGCAAGGCACATCAGGCAAACGATTTCGCCGTGATGGCTGCCTACGGCTTTGACCGGAAAATCACAGAGAGCGAGTGCGTGGCGGAGTTGATGAAACGGTATCAGGAGTTGGTGGAGAAAGCTTGATCTGTGCACGCATCAGCACTGACGTGCAGTCCGATTGCATCGAGCAATGTCCCTGTTCCTCATCCAAGATTCGTCACAGAGCCACTCTCTAACGAGAGAAATCAAAAATAAAATCTCATCCATATATATTTAAATTTATATAAATATTATATAATATATATAATATAATATATATAGTCATGAGATTATCAAAAAAATCAACTCCAATTTCTACGGAGAAAGCAAAGAAGTCTTTCCCGTATCAACCTCCAACCTCAAATATATATTATAATTCCGGTAAGGTAAATCTTTCAGCCTTACCGGAATTTTTGTTTTTGGAGGAACTTGAAATGGAAGAAGTAAGAATTTGTGACTACTGCGGAAGAGTGCTTGCAGAGGAAGAAGGCACACCGGTAGACGATGAACTGCTCTGCGACGATTGTGTCGAGGAACACTGCGTCACCTGCGACCACTGCGGCGAAACCATCTGGGAGCAAAACAGCGTTTCCGATGAAGACACCTGCCTTTGTCAGGACTGCTTCGATGCCCACTACTACCGCTGCGAATCCTGCGGGCAGATCGTTCCGGAAAGCATCGTCTGCTGGCACAGCGACCTGCCCTACTGCGAAAGATGCTTCGACGAGTTTGAGGACGAGATCGAAGAGTACGGTTACAAGCCCACACCCATTTTCTACGGTCAGGGAAAGCGATACTTCGGCGTAGAACTGGAAGTGGATGAAGGCGGAAAAGATAATGACAATGCTGCAACTCTCAAAATCATCGCCAATGTGCATGAGGAAAACATTTACATCAAGTCGGACGGCAGCTTGGAAGACGGTTTTGAGATCGTTTCCCACCCCATGACCTTAGAGTATCACACAGAATCCATGAACTGGAAAGCACTCCTTCGGGAGGCAGTTTCCATGGGATATCGTTCCCATCAGACATCAACTTGCGGTCTGCACGTTCACGTCAACCGCAATGCCTTTGGCGACAATCAGACAGAACAGGAAGATGTCATCAGCCGGATCCTGTTCTTTGTGGAAAAGCACTGGAATGAACTCTTTACGTTCAGTCGCAGAAGCAGCTACAATATGAGTCGCTGGAGTGCAAGATTCGGCTTTGAGAAAACCGGCAAGCAAATCCTGGAGAAAGCCAAAAGCGGCTGCAACGGCAGATACGTTGTGGTCAATCTCAATAACTACCACACCATTGAGTTTCGATTGTTCCGGGGCACCCTCAAATACAACACTTTCATCGCCACACTGCAGATGGTCAACCACATCTGTGATGCGGCGATTTCTTTGTCTGAGGAAGGGATCGATGCCATGAGCTGGTCGGAATTTGTAAGCTCCATTCGGGAACCGGAACTGATCCAGTATCTGAAGGAAAGAAGACTGTACGTCAATGAAATGGTAACAGAAAGCGAGGAGATGTAAGATGTGTGCAGTGTTTGGATTTTTAGACTACAAGGGTAAGACCAGTAATGCCGTTTTGAAAAAGCTGATACACTACCTCTCAGTCGCTGCGGAAGTCCGTGGCACAGACGCAACAGGCATCGCCTACGTCCGGGACGGCAGCATCATCACCTACAAAAAGCCGAAACCGGCACACAAGGTCAAGCTGTTCTTCCCTAGAGGGGCACGATCGGTCATCGGGCACACCCGGTTCACGACGCAGGGCAGCGAGAAGCGGAACTGCAACAACCACCCGTTCGAGGGACACTGCGGCAAAGAGGCGTTTGCCCTCGCCCACAACGGCGTGCTGTACAACGACAGGGAGCTTCGCCGGGAACAGCAGCTCCCACCGACACCAATCGAAACCGACAGCTACATCGCTGTGCAGCTTCTGGAACAGGGGCAGCAGCTGGACACGGAAAACATCAAACGCATGGCAGAGCTTGTGGAGGGCAGTTTTGTCTTTACAATCCTCAGAAATGACAATACGCTGTTTCTGGTGAAGGGCAATAACCCGCTGACTTTGTATCATTTTCCGGCACTGGGATTGTACGTTTACGCCAGCACAAAGAGCATTTTGGATAACGCTCTGCAAAAAGTCCACATAGCAGAAAAAGCTTGTGAGGCTGAAACAGCTGAAGGTGAAATCTTGGAGATCACTCCGAACGGAAAGCTCAACAGAAGTGATTTTGAAATGCAGGACTACATCCACACCATATTCAACCCGTACAATTGGAATTACCTGAACTATGCAAAATGGTGGGAAGCGGACGAACGGGAAGAATTGATGCTGGAATACTGCGGTACATTTGGCATTTCGGAAGAAGAAGTAGAATTGTTGCTGGAAGTCGGCTATGATCCGGACGAGATCGAAGAACTGCTCATGGATACAGCGGCAATGGAGGAAGCAATTAGCGAGGCAAAAACACTGTTACAGTGTGAAGCATAAATCAAAACGAAAAATTGGAGGAATTTGACATGAAGGAATTTATCGCAGGACTGGTACTGACACTGGTGATCGGCGGCATTGGAATTGCCATTGAAATGCAGGAGCGGGAGGAGGTGAAGTATATCAATGCCGATTGCGATTGAAATGTTTCTGGCAGGAGTTGCCTGCGGCGTAGAACTGCTGGCACTGGTCAAGAAGAGTAAGTAAAAATTCTGTTCGTGGGAGGCTTGGCATGACGCTGAGCCTCTTTTTTTAGAAGGAGGAAGAAATGCTGGAAGAAACAACAACGATTAGAAGCAAAGCGATTTTCTCAGATGACAAAGAGCATCGCTTGCTTCTGCGGAAAGAATGGAATAACGAAAAGCCGTCTGCAATGGTCATTATGATCAATCCCAACACAGCGGATACGGTCAACTTTGATATGACCACGATGCTGGTTCTGAATAACGTCAGCAAGCTCGGTTTTGGCAGCGTCAATATCGTGAACCTGTACAGCAGAATCATGGAAAAGCTCGATCTTCGTTTCAACGGCGATGATGAACTGATTGCTGATGAAGCAGATGAGATCATACAGCAGTACGCTGCAATGAGTGATGCCATTATCATTGCCTGGGGCACGATCGGAAAGAATACTTTGCGTGTCAGAGAACGGCAGAAATACCTGCTGGAATTGATAAAGCAGCATGCCGGCAAGATGTACCAGATCGGAAGAAATGCCTGCCATCCGCTCACGCCGGCAGTCAGAAGAGAATGGACGTTAGAACCTTATGAAATGGAGGAGGCAGAATGATAAAAGTAACAAATCTCAAAGAAATTGATCAGATTCAGCCTTTGATGCTCAAAGCATACATTGCAAAGAAAATGACTGCAATGATGCAGGAATACCAAGTTGAAAACATGGATGACATCGGCTGTTTTGTCGTACTGGAATCGGAAGAATTTACAGACTTTCCAATTGGTGAAGTGGAGTTTGTAGAAATACTTTTCCTGGAAGAAAGCATGTTTCTGCACGGCGTTAAAATCATTGATGAAAGCTATGGTGAGGACATCTATCTGCCTGTTGAGGTGATAACATGCTGAGTATACCAAAGGTTGCACAGTACGCCAGATTTAGTTCGGATAATCAACGAAGTGAATCCATCGATGCACAGATACGAGCCATGAATCAGTTCTGCAAGCAAAATCACTGGCAGGTGGTTTCCACCTATACCGACGAGGCAAGATCAGCAACAACAGATAACCGACCGCAGTTTCAGCAGATGATCGCAGACAGCGGTAAAGGACTGTTTGACATTGTACTGGTGCATAAATTGGACAGATTTAGTCGTGACAGATACGACAGTGCTATCTACAAGAAGAAACTAAAGAAGAACCATGTCAAGCTTTGCAGTGTGCTGGAACGCATGGACGATTCTCCGGAAAGCATTATGATGGAAGCCGTTCTGGAGGGCATGTCCGAGTACTACAGCAAGAACCTGGCACGGGAAGTCATGAAAGGGATGAATGAGACAGCCCTGCAATGCAAACACACCGGCGGCTGTCCACCGCTGGGCTATGATTTAGACGAAAACCGGCATCTGGTCATCAATGAACAGGAAGCACAAGCGGTAAGAATCATCTTTCAGATGTTTGCAGACGGTCACGGATACACAACTATCATTGATTACTTGAATGCCCATGGATACAAGACAAAACGTGGGAAGATGTTCGGGAAAAACAGTTTGTACGAAATACTCAGCAATGAGAAGTACACTGGTGTTTTTGTGTTTAATAAGGCGGCTGCAAAAACAGACGGCAAGCGGAATAATCACGCTCAAAAAGACAGCTATATCCGCATTGAAGGCGGCTGTCCTGCGATCATCGGGAAAAAGCTGTTTGCACAGGTGCAGCGGATCAAGGCGAAGAACAAGCGAAACACAGGACGCTATCACAGCAAGGAGTTTTACCTGCTGACTGGGAAACTGGTCTGCGATGTCTGCGGCAAGCGGATGATCGGAAATCTGCGATTCAGCGGCAGGAGTAAGACACGGCTTGCAACCTACAGATGCAATACCCATCGGGCAATGTGCAATAACAAGGAGCTGAATAAGGACTATCTGGATGCCTACATTGCTGTGCTGATCGGCGAGAGATTGAAGCCGAAAAATTTGAGAAAAGCCGTTTCTAAGGTGAATCAGCAGGTGCAGAAATTCAACAGCAGCTATGACAAATATCATACAGATGTTTTGCAGCAGTACAATGAAGTGCAGGATAGCCTTGCTAACATCACAAGAGCAATCGAAAAGGGCATCTTCACAGATGACTTGCTCCAGCGAGCAGAGCAGCTGGAAAACGAGAAAGCAAAACTGGAAACCAGACTGCACGAACTAAAGCTGCTAGAGCCTATCGTCTATGAAGATGTGGCGTACCTGTACACGCAATGGCGGGAATTGAAGCGAAATACCGAAGAGTTCCGCACGTTCATTCAGCAGTTCGTGAAAGCGATTCATGTGCGACCCTATGATTTTGACATTGTGCTGGATATGGGATTTGGCGTAGTGGAGTTGACAGAACCTATTACCATGCGACGAGGCGAACTGTACGAAATGTTTGATTCCAAAGTAAAGGAGCAGAAAAGATGTTTGAAAAATCAAAAGGCAGATACCTGACACGAGGCGTAGATGCGGAGATACCGATTGCACTGCAAGTGATGATGTGGCAGGCTGTCGATCAGATGCCCGAACCGAAAGACTACCTGCAGGTGTTTCGGCTCAGCGAGGAGAACGGTTTGCAGATCGTGCATCATACCTCAGAGCAGCCACAGTTTGAGATGACGTACATTGTGGAGGCGAAAAAGCCGGTCGCAGCAAAAGTGTACATCATCGATGATGGTGAGCACTGCACCATGCTGTTGGCGGAAGAGTACTAACGAACCAATACAAGCGAACCAATACAAGCGACTAATACGAGTAATCCAACAAAAAAATCCAAGCCATACGCATGACTTGGATTTTTTTTTACTGCCCGACGAACCGCAGCACAAGCGAAAAGCGAATCCGCTGAGGCGTGCGGTGCTGCACCGGGATAAAAGGATTACCCGCATTTTTTTACTGCAGTTCTTCCTCTGGTGAGAAAAATGGGAAAACGAGAAATTTCTGCTCCTTTACAAACGCTCTGCCCTCCGGTGTGTCCTTGACAAAGAAGAGAAGCGTATCACATAATGGATTGATGTTGTTGATGTGCTTATCGATCCTGCCGTTTTGATTCAGGTAAATCGCTTTGTTGTACTGCGGGATCACTGCTAAGATCACATCGGCATTTCTTTTTTTGATTTTTTGACACAGTTTGCGGAGCATGTTGATTCTGCTCCAGGTCAGGGACTTCTGTTTTTCCTTGCTTTCGATCCTCGCCAGCGTGTCCAGTGCTTCCACCGCAGGAAGCTTTGCAATACAGGTGATGACCGGACCGCCATACGTTGTCAGCGTATAGTGGCTGGAGAGAAGCACATCCATGTCCTCTTTCTCTGCATCGATCTCATAAGTTTCTATGATCCGGCTTGCCACAGCAGCAGTCAGCCGTTCTTTCTCCTGATACAATCCGTACGCTGAAAGATGGTCGATCAGCATTTTCCGCATCCGGCTGTACTTGGGAAATGCTACATTGCGATACAGGATCGACTGGGAAGCATCGTGCTGAATGTCATCATAAATGGCATCCATTGTAAAGACAGAAAGGTCTTCCTTCCGGACAACCATATGTTCATAGAAATACACAGCCATCGCTTCCAGAACGTCTTCTTCCTCATACCTGGGTTTTGGTCCTCTTTTTTTGCCGCTCATACAGACTGCTCCTCTTCGATGGAATGGAAATGGGAGTGTATCCGATTTTTCGATTCCTCATTTTTACATAATATCACAAGGGTGTCCACGTCAAAGGAGAGAAAGAGGATGTCCTGCGGAAACTTTTCCTTTAGCTTGCGGGAGAGATAGTAAAAGTGTGCGTTTTTCTTGTCGGTCGTGCTGCTGATCTTGCTTCGCAGCCGAACAAACAGCCAGGATGCGTTGGACACCATGGAAAGTGCCGTTCCCTCTGCCAGAAGCTCCAGTGACATCTTGTCATACTTTCCGACAAAGGCGTACAAATACGGCTGGATCTTCTTCTTTCCGCTCTCAACGCCCAGCTCTTCCCGCATTTTGCGAATGAAGTGACGCTGTTCCGGCACTTTCTTTCCACGCTCTGTATACCATTTCTGAAAAAGCTGATACAACTGCGGAAAGGTTTCCGGAACATTTTTGCTGTCTCTGATCTGTACAGTCCTGAAAGATTTCCACCCATCGGCTATACGGTCAATGAGGCTGGACTCTATGAGATCGATCCTCTGACAGCACCGATCGTTCGTGACATCTATATCCTTTACAGCAGCGGCATGGGTTACAGCTACATCAAAAAACATCTGAAAGAAAAGGGATACAAGACCACCGGCGGCAACGACTTTTCAGACACCGCCATCCACACCATCCTGACGAACCAGAAGTACAAGGGCACTTACACCTACGACCGCACAGCTGCCAAGGACAGCGACGGACACCGAAACTCCCACAAGATCAAGCCGGATCCCATAGAGATCCCGGACGGGATGCCGGCGGTCATCGAGCCGGCACTCTTCGACAAAGTCCAGGAGAAGCTGGCACAGAACCGCCGGCGGACAGCCAGCAGGACCGGCAAGAACTACTACGCCCTCAACGGCTTCACACGCTGTCCGAAGTGCGGCAAGCCGTTCTCCGGCAACGTCAACCACAGCAACGGGCACAGGTACCTGCAGTACCGAAGGAGCTGTGACTGCGGCATCCCCAGCGTGCGGGCAGACCAGCTGGCACCGTTTGTGTTTCACGCGGTGAAGAACTGTCTCTTTCAGCCAGCCAACCAGCCAAAGATCATCGAGGCAGTCAACCAGAAGCTTTCTCTCCGAAAACTGATGCAGAGCGGAGAGACCAACACCATACAAAATCGGATCAACGGACTGGAAAAGGCAAACGCCAATCTGATGGCATACCTGGAACAGGGACGTGCTACCGAAACCATCCTGCGTTCCGTTGAGAAAAACGAACAGGAACTCCAGCAGCTGAAACAGCAGCTGGATGCTTTGGACAATCCGATCTCTGCGGTGGATGATGCAACATACCGGGAGATCGTTCAAAAATTTACAAACTACATGTGTACTGAAAAATCGCCGGAGGCAGTTGCACTGAAAGAGGCTGTGCTCCGGGACATTCAGATCGGCAAAGAAACTATCACCGTGAACTTTCAGAACGGTGTTACCATAGATGAAGAAACAAAAGCATATTTCGACGACAACAGAAAGGAACGGGCATCATGACATATCAATTTGAAGCTCCCATTGCGTGTACCGAAGCACTGGTGACCGCAGTAGAGGAACGAAACGACTTTGGACAATACACGCTGACGATTCTGGGAATTGACCAGAATGGCTGTTACACCAACAAGGGAACCGTGACGATCAACGAAGAAGAACTGCAGCCACTTCTGCAGGAGAAAGAACTTTCCTTCCCGAAAGGCATCATCGGGCAGAGAGTCAAGGTCATCTCTCATGAGAAGCTGCGGCAGGAACAGGCGAAAGCAGCACTTTTCCAGAAGATCGCAGAAGACGGCGAAGAAATCAACGTGGAATTTTGAAAGGGGCTATTTTTATGAAGCAGATTTTCGTACTTACTTACAATTACACCAACAAGAAGTTAGCACAGATGGCAATTGCTTGTGTCATCCGATGCAGAAGCACCCATGGAAAGCAGCTGCGTGTCCGGGACATCATTGAAATGAACCGTCCAGGGCTATACCAGCAGCTGTCTCGTGGAGATAAGTGCAGAGTGGGCAGAGCCGTCAGCAAGCTGTACAATCAGGGAATGCTGCCGCATCTGACCAGAGGAAAGAAGAAGGATTCAACCAATACGTACTTCTGCTAAGTAGCAGAAAGAACATGTCACAATGAGAAAGCTCCGGATCGTCCTAAGTGGCGGGAAAATTCGGAGCTTTTTGTGTGTGAAAAAGTTGCTTTTTCCCCTCTGCTGTGGTATAATAAAGGTAAAGAAACTGAAAACACAGCAAGGAGGGAAATGCAATGGGTGTTTACTTGAATCCGGGAAATGTCGATTTCCAAGAGGTGCTGAATTCCAAGATCTATGTGGATAAGTCAGAATTGATTCAGTATACAAACAGTGTTTTACGGACTACACAAAAATATATCTGCGTCAGCCGTCCACGTCGATTCGGAAAGTCTATGGCGGCGAATATGCTGACGGCTTACTACAGCCGTGGCTGTGATTCCAGAGAAATGTTTCAAGAGTTGAAAATTGCAAAGCATACAGACTTTGAAAAACACTTGAACCAATACAATGTCATCCACTTAAATATGCGGGATTACTTGACGGAATCGGAAAATATGAAACAGCTGATTCAATTTGTTGAGGAAGATTTGCTGGATGAACTGCAGCAGGAATTTGCAGATCTCAGAATGCCACGGCGAAGAACTCTGGTCAAGGTACTGGAACAGGCTTTTGCACAGTACAAAATTCCGTTTGTCTTTATCATCGATGAATGGGACTGCATTTTTCGAGTGCATAAAAGCGATGCCGCATCGCAGAAAACTTATCTGGACTTTTTACGCAACCTGTTAAAGGACAAGAGTTACATTGCCCTTGCCTACATGACGGGAATTTTACCCATCAAAAAATACGGAGAGCACTCTGCCATCAATGCTTTTTACGAATACTCCATGACAGATGCCTCTCCCATTGAAGAGTTTACCGGCTTTACAGAACAGGAAGTCCGCCAACTGTGTGAGCAATACCAGATGCCGTTTTCGGAGACAAAGAAGTGGTACGACGGTTACTGTGTAGACGGTGTTTCAATCTACAATCCAAAGTCTGTGGTAGAAGCTATGCTGCGTGGAAAATTCAGCAACTACTGGACACAAACAGAAACCTATGAAGCTTTGAAAATCTATATTCAATCCAATGAATTTGGCGTGCAGGATGTCATTTTGAAGCTACTTGCAGGAGAAAAAGAAAAGATTGATACGACTACCTTTAGCAATGACATGGTGACGTTTGCAACAAAGGATGACGTTCTTACATTGCTGGTGCATTTGGGTTATTTGACATACAATGCAGAAACAAAAGAAATATGGATTCCAAATGATGAAGTAATGGAACAGTTTATCAGCACTGTAAAAGTAATGGGCTGGGGAAATATTGTAGTAGCTTTGGAGACTTCGGAAAGGTTGCTGCAAGCCACCCTTTCCAGTGATGAAGAAACGGTTGCAGAACTGATCGAACAGGCACATCAGGCAAACGCATCGATCTTGAAATACAATGATGAAAACGCCCTGTCCTGCGTGATCTCTCTGGCATACTACTCTGCCCAGAAGAATTATACCCTACACCGGGAAATGCCGGCTGGAAAAGGCTTTGCAGATATTGTGTTTGAGCCGAATCGAAACTGCGATTTGCCTGCTCTGATCGTTGAGCTAAAATGGGGACATTCCGCAGAAGAGGCAGTGGAACAGATCAAACAAAAGGACTATCTGGATTGCTTGAAGAATTACAGCGGTGAAGTTCTTTTGGTTGGCGTGAATTACGATAAGGAAAAGCGGCATACTTGCCGGATTGAACGGGTGAAGGTGTGAAACGTCTGTGCTTTAGATGAAGTATTAAGAAAGCAACGAATAAATTCGATGCTCTTAAAGATGACAATTTATATGGAATGCTAAATATGCGATTTTGTACACCGAATGGAAGAAGCACAGTTATCACGGAGGAAATTTAATGAATGAGAATAATAAAATGAACGCTATGCTTGATAAATCAACGGATGAATTTATAGATTTCGATAAGCTTGAGGCACAACTTGAGGATGAATTAGAAGACCAGATGTCTGACCTTCAATTTTTGGAAAGTGAAAGAGAACAGATAGGAAATCCAGATTCACTTGGAAAAACGATCAAAAATGTTGTCTGGGAACAATTTTTAAATCAGGTCGCTGTTACTGCAGGAGAAGATTTTATTAAAGAGAACAATGGGCTTACTTTGGATTTAAGTGCTGATGCACATATACAAACTACAGAGAATTTTAAAAACGGCAAAATAGCAACGCATAATACTGAAATAAACTATCAGCAAAGATATAACGAATGGCAGGATAATTTTGCAAAAGATGAAAACGGAAACATTGTTACACATAAAACCAGATCAGGAAAAGAAGAACCAACTTTGATTAAAGGTGCTAGAAAGCCATTTGATGAATCTAGACCTAAAGGATCAGCTAGAAATCATACTGATATGGATCATACGATTTCTGCTGCTGAAATAATTAGAGATCCAGAAGCTAATGCTCATCTGACAAAAAAAGAACAAATTGATTTTGCAAATAGCGAAAAAAATCTGTTTGAAATGGATTCAAGTCTCAATCGCTCTAAGAGCGATAAATCGACAACAGATTGGTTGGACACGCCAAATGCAAATGGTCAAAAACCGAAAGAAATCTTTGATATTAGTGATGAAGACGATAAAAAAATGCGTCAAAAAGACGAAGAAGCAAGAGAAGCATATGAACAGGAAAAGGCAGAAGGAGAAAGAAGATCTATTGAAGCTGGAAACAAATCCAGAAAGAAAGAAGCATTTAGAATCGGTGGCAAAGCGTTGCGAGCAGTTGTCATGCAGTTATTGGCTGAACTTGTAAAGGAAATCATAGGAAAACTCGTTAGTTGGCTGAAAGAAAAAAAGAAGAGCTTAGATTCTTTTATAGAAAACATAAAAATTGCGATAAAATCATTTGTTAGCAAGCTTAAAACTCATATGGTTAATGCTGCGAACACTCTTGTTACAACAATTGCTACAGCCATTATAGGACCTGTAGTAGAAATAATCAAAAAAGTCTGGATGATATTAAAACAAGGATGGAAATCACTCAAAGAAGCAATTGCTTTTTTTAAAAATCCGAAAAATCAAAATATGCCGATAAGTCTAAAAATACTGGAAGTTGGTAGAATCATAATGGCTGGCTTGAGTGCCATAGGTGCTCTTGCTTTAGGCGAAGTAATTGAGAATGTTTTATTGCCTATCCCCGTATTAGCGGTTGAGATACCTCTTATAGGAAGTTTAGCAAGTATAATAGGAATCTTTTTGGGAACTGTTGTGGCAGGATTAATTGGTGCAATTGTTATTAATCTTTTGGATAGAATAACGGCAAAAAAGCGAAGAGAGTTATCTATTGAAAATCAAGTAGATAAGGGAAACGAAATACTTAAAACACAAAAAGAACTTCATAATGTTGCTGTTATTAACACTGAAAAGACAAAAAAACAGGTGGTAGAAACAATAAGTAAAAGGCATGTTGAAGCAGGGAAAATTATAAAAGAATCAGTCTCCGAGATTTTTGATGAAAGTAAAGACAGAGAAAAAAGAAAAGTTGATTTTGATGAGATTGACGCTGCACTAGATGGATTGTTAGATTGATAAAGGAGGACATTATAAATGAAAAAATCGCTGATAATTATCTCAGTTTTTGGAGTCACTGCAGCAATTAGTGTAACAATATACTTGGCAAATCAAAAATTGCGGCACAATGATAATGCAAAAAAACAAAAATCGACAGAAAAAGAACCCGAAACATGCCTCATTAATCCTAATGAAGATCTACATGAAAAAAAAGTAGCTGCTGCAGCTACTATTTCACAAAGGCATAATATAGCAGCACAAATAATGGAAGATGCTTTAGTCGAAGAAGATGGTAAAATAAGTGAGCATAAAGTCGAATTTGATAAAATTGAGAAAGACTTGGATCAATTACTTGAAGGAGAATAATTTAATGGAAGAATTAGCAATACAAACACATGATTTTGAGAAAGCAAAAAATGAATTAAAAAGATTTTCTGAAGGAACTACTGCGGATTTGGATTTAAAAAAAGTTGATTCAGATAAAGGTGCAGGAGAATTTTTGGGAGATTTTTTCCTTGGGAGAGGCATTGGACTTAATCATACTGTTAAAGGATCAGAATTAAATGAATTAACAACAGACATTCAAAAGCACTTAATCGACATAAATAATACGCAAAGAAAATTTATTAATGAAATTGGTCAAGTCTATACTGCACTAGAAGCTTTAGATAACGATTATATTCAAGCTATTGTAATTGCTATAAAGTCTGCCCAAAAAGCGAATAAAGAAGTCAAATTGGCTCAATCTGATATTGAGAGAACAGTAGAAGAGCAAAAGAAGATTATTAAAGTGCTTCAGCAATTTAAAGGGAAATTGGATAAACTCAAACATATAGCAGATATTGATAAAATATGGGTTGAAGTAAAGAAATGTCAAGAAGAAGTTGCAACAGCTCAAAAATCGCTGATTGTATTAGAGAAGTTTAGAATTCGTGTAGACAAGAATAAACAGTTATCAAATATTGATAAGCTATGGAAAGATGTTCAAACGACAAACGAATTGATAAATACACTCAACAAACGTGTTAAGTTCCTCTTTGAAAAATTAGACGGAATAACTGAACAAGTAAATTCGAATCAGATGACCTTAGACGATATTTTAACTAAAATCAATGAAATTAATAGCATCAGTCATTTATCAGACATTGATTCTATGTATCAAGAGATGCGAACTCTTAATGAAAGCAAGTGTGCCTTAATTGAAAAAAATAACAGCTTATTAGATTATATAAATAATTTGGAAGATGGTTTCTCTAAAAAAATTTTAGTTGCTTATATTTTGGCGGGAGGCTCTATCGGACTAGCTGTTATTGAATTTATTTTGATAATGGTAGGGTTAATATAATGGATAAATACACGAAAGATTTATTAGACTGTTCTTCAAAATTGGATGCAATGATAGAAGAATGTGGTCAGATAACAAATTTGGCTAGATCAATTATAAGTGGGGATAACACGGATAGTACCATTCAATTGTTAGAAAAACTATTGGCTATTGCAAATGATAGGTCCCTAACAATTGAAGCCAAGAAAATGGCTGCAATATTAAAGGATAGTCTAGTTAGATATTACGGTCATTTCTATTTAATGGAGATATGTAATAATAAATCTGAACCAGTTGAAAAAGAAAAAACGCTCAAAGAATTATTAGATGAATTAAATTCACTAGTTGGACTTGACTCAGTCAAAGATAAGGTGAAAGATCTTATTGCATATCAAAAAGTACAGAAAATGCGAAGAGATAATAATCTACATAGTGTCAAAAACACACTACATTTAGCCTTCTTAGGAAACCCTGGGACAGGAAAAACTACAGTTGCTCGAATTGTTGGAAGAATATATAAGCAACTGGGTTTGTTATCCAAAGGTCATTTTGTTGAAGTTTCAAGGACAGATTTAATTGCTGGATATCAGGGTCAAACTGCATTAAAGGTAAAAAAGGTTATTGAGAAAGCCAAAGGTGGAACGCTATTTATTGATGAAGCATATAGTCTAACTGAGAATGACCATTCTGATTCATATGGTCGAGAGTGTTTAACAGAATTGACTAAGGCACTTGAAGATTATAGAGATGATCTTGCTGTAATTGTTGCGGGGTACACAGAGCCGATGCAAAAATTCTTTGAATCAAATCCTGGATTGAGATCAAGATTTAGCACATTCATAGAATTTGAAGATTACTCGGTTAGAGAACTGGAAGAAATTTTAGTTGATATGTGTGCAAAAAATGATTATGAATTGAGTGAAAGTGCAAAAAAGCTTTTGCACATATATCTTGAAAACAAGGTGAATTCAAAAGAGGAAAATTTTGCAAATGGCAGAATGATTAGAAATCTATATGAGGAATTAGTAATGAATCATGCGAGGAGAGTATTTAATATGGAAACTCCAAATATAGTAGATTTAAAAACAATTCTTGATGTAGATTTCAATCAACTTCCAAATCAGAATTTGAAAAATGCTGATCCGGCATCTTAAACAGTTTCGATAAAAAGCTAGAAGGTGATACTTTTTTAGCCTCATAAAGGACTTTAACAATAGGCACAGTCTGAAAATCAGGCTGTGTTTTCTTGTTCGGTGGAGGCGATGAGAATTGAACTCTTTTTCTTACCGTAACTAAGTTAAACCCATTAGCATCGCAACCAAGTTAAATCGATTAAGTGAAAAGAACGAAAAAACTACGCAGTTTCGGACTTTTCCCATGACCCACCGAAAAAAAGTCTGTAAAAACGCAGTCAACTATGGTAAAATATAAA
>NZ_QSTT01000010.1:0-76269 GCF_003438725.1 Ruminococcus sp. OM06-36AC | reverse complement strand
TTTTATCGCTTTTTTAGTGCCGAATCAACGTTTGGGTCTGGTTGGCGGTTACAATATTCACAAAATATTTTCAATTAAAAGTGCAACATTTGACCCTCCTCAATTGTGTCTATTATAGAGGGAAAAATATCCGGAGCACCGCTGCCGGTCTTTGCAGGGAAAGTCCACACTGCTGCATTTTCCGAACTCTCGGACAAAGGGAAAGGATTTTTATGAAAAAACAATTCACAACACTACTGGCACTCTCCACCGCAGCAGCGTGTATGCTGACCTGCACACCGATAACCACCAGTGCAGAGGAATCTCTCGATGATCTACAGATTTTCTAATTTAAAAGGGAGGAATTTTTATGAAAAAACAAATCGCAACACTCTTAGCCCTGTCCACTGCCGCAGCGTGCATACTGACCTATCAGCCGACAGCAGTCGGAGCAGAAGAATACTCTGTTCTGGACAATACGGATAAGCTGGTACAGGAGGCACTGGAAGACAACACGGACGAGCTGGGAGATGCACTTTATGATTCGGTGACAGAGGGAGAAGTTCCGCTTTACGAAGCGGATGCATCATCGACACAAAGTGAATTAGAAAAGGCTGCGATCGAGAAGGGAATGTACAAAGATACTTTTTCATTTGCAAATCACTTATGTACCTTATCACAAGAAGATTTTGCAAAAAGAGTATATGAGCCGGTAAGAGCTAATATGACGGATTCGGAAATAGATTTAGGCTATGAAGCAGATATTTCTCGTGTAGCTTATAAGGGTGGACTTTGCTTTGGTATGACTGCCATTTCGGTGTTGGTCCACAATGGCGAACTGACACCGGGAGATTTGCAAGAGGGTGCAGAAACGTTATACGACGTGACACTGACCGATGATGTGGATGCGTTGATTGCTTATTACAACTCTCTGCAGCTATATACAGAGGTGGAACTTGCAGTTATTACAGCACCTGCAATGCTGACCAAAGAAGAGCATACGGATATGTTTCTGGATTGTGCAGCACGCTGCAAGGAAAAAGGCACTTACTTTATGGCGGGTATTGCCACCAAAAAAGGCGGCACGCACGCTGTGGTTGGTATGGATGAACTGTCCGGCAACTGGACATTTGATGGTATCAGTTATGATACCTGCATTATCACCTACGACAGCAACTGTGTAAAACCAGGTACAGAAACATCGGCTTTTAAGGATGATGCCTGCATCTATATCAATTCAGAAACTAAACAGTTCTGCATCCCGGCATATGAAGCCTCTACGGAAAATGGTGATGTCTTACTGTATGCGACAGATGATGACTCCCTGCTGACCTATAAGGCACCGATCCGTGGTACTACAAAAACCAATACTGATGTTTCAGAAACTGTGAAATTGAAATTTCATAATGGTGGAAAAGATCAGATGCAGTTAAGTTCTACCACAAAGGACGGACAGACGTACGACTTTTGGAAACTAAGCAAGGTCAATTACGGAGATTATATTTTCTTTGGAAAAGGCTCTTCTTTCCATCTGGAAAAAAATGAACGTGCACCGGAATTTGCCTTTAGCATTAAGGGTGAAGGATATCGCCTCAGAATAGAACAGTCAGGATATCAAAATCCAAATGATCCTAAACTATATGATGTTGGCACAAAGTGCAAAATGGATTTTTCTAAAGACAGTGTAGCTTATACCAATACAGATACTCAAAAAATCACAGTATCATATATTTTCACATACGATGAAGGCGGTTACAAATTCGCACCAGTAGCCAGCAGTACCATTGTTATCGATGTCCCACCGAATCAAACGATAACGGTTTCAAAACAGGATACCGGATTTGCAATTACCGGCGATGGAGAAGTACTTGTACAGGCAATTCCAACTGCTGCACAAAAAGAGCAGGATGCATTCGATGGCAGCTATGAAGAATACCTCGACTGGTTTGGAAGTTATTTTATCAACTTTGTTCGATCGAAAGATGTTCTGCTGCAATTCAATACTGAAAAGGAATGCAGTGAACTGGTATACGACTTTGACGGCGACGGTGTGTTTGACGATGCTCCTATGCTCGGCGATGCAGACGGAAATGGAAAGCCGTATGAGCCAAATGACATTTACTGGACTGCACTGCATATTGCTAAGAAGGCAGTTATAGGTCACGGTTCAAGAAGATATTACCAAGGCAATGTCCCCAATATTGAAGCTGACACAGACAACAACGGTAAAATTGATACAAATGACTTGTTCGACATTGTGTACGAGTGTGCTCTGCGTGGAGCAGGGTTGAAGTAACCATTCACCCAGCGAAACTGGTGGAGGGATTCGACTGAAACCTTTCACTTTCATTTCAGATTTCCAGTAGGATAAATCCTACACAACTTTTTTCAATTCAAGAGGGAGGAATTTTTATGAAAAAACAATTTGCAGCATTACTGGCACTGTCTACCGCAGCAGCCTGCGTTCTGAGCTATCAGCCGGTACAGGCTGGTGCAGAAAGCGTTCTGGGCAGCATGACACAGGAAAACCTGACCGACATCACCAACGAACAGAAAGATGCGTTCTATCAGTCATCTCTGGGGGAAATAGAGCCGTCGGCAGAACCCAGCGAACTGGAACAGGCTGCCACTGCAAACGGCATGTACAAGGACACATTCTCGTTCACGAACCACTCCTGCAACCTGTCGGAGGACGACTTCAACCAGAAGGTATTCGAACCGATCTGGAACAGCATGACCAATATTGAACGGCTCGCCTATCTCAACAAGAGCAGTGTATACCGGAACGTCTGCCAAGGCAGCCAGTGCTTCGGCATGGCAGCCCTGTCCATTCTGGTACACAACGGCGAACTGTCCCCCAGCGACATTCAGGCAGGTGCAGAAACCCTGCATGACATCACGCTGACCAACGACGTAGAACAGCTGATCACCTACTATGACATGCTGCTGGAATATCAGGCAGTTTCCAACGTGGTCATGTATGCTCCGACACTGCTGACACAGGACGAACGCGTAGACAACCTGCTGAACTGTGCAGAACGCTGCAAGGAAAAGGGCACTTACTTCATGGTTGCCATTCGGGCCGGCGGTACGCACATGATCGTAGGCATGGACAAGGTTTCCGGCAGCTGGACATTTGACGGCGTGAACTACGACACCTGCATTGTTGCCTACGACAGCAACTTCTACAACAAGACCACCAAGGAATCGCTGTTCAACGACAACGCCTGCATCTATGTCAACTCCAAGACCAAGCAGTTCTGCATTCCGGCATACGGGTTCACTTCAGAAAAGGGTGAATCTGTACTGTATGCTTCCGATGACGATTCCGTATTGACCTATCGTGCACCGCTGAACGGCACCACAGAGATCAACACCGATGCTTCCAATATCGTAAATCTGCATTCTTACCGCGGCATCACACCGGAGGACGTATCGGTCACTGCCACCGATGCAGACGGCAGCACCCACGACTTTTTGAGCGAATGCAAGCTGCGGTCCTCGGATTCCAACTACTACGGCACCGGCTCTGCATTCCATCTGGAAAAGACCAAGCGTTCCAACGGCTTTGACTTCTACCTCAAGGGCAAGGGCTACCGCGTAGAAGTATCGCAGTATCCGCAGGGCGGCTCCATGAGCAGCCCCTACGACAACAGAACGTATGACGTGGGAACCAAGTGCAAGGTGGACATCACCGGCGACAGCATTTCCTACACCAATACCGACACCGCAAGCCTGCCGCTTGAGTTCAGCATGGCTTATGACGAGGGCAACTACAACTTCTCTCCGCTGAACGCCGCCAAGGTTACCTTTGACGTAGCACCGAATCAGACGATCACCATTACCAAGAAGGACACTGGTTTCGCACTCACCACCAACATGGAAACGGTTGTTACCATTAATCCGAAATATAACGATGATGCGATCAACGCATTCGAGGGCAGCGAACACGACTTTGTACAGTATGTCACAGCTTACTACCTGCGGTTTGTCATGGAGAGCAACGCCATGGTCAACTACAACATGGAAAAGAAGTGCAGTGAACTGTCATTCGACTTCAACAATGACGGTGTGTACGACGAGTCCCCCATTGCCGGCGATGCAGACTGCAACGGTGTTCCCTATGAGATCAACGACATCTACTGGACCATGCAGCAGATTGCCGAATCTGGTGCATACGGTGCCGGCAGCACCTACTTCCCCACCACAGCCGGCGACATTGACGGCAACGGCAAGGTAGACACCAACGACCTGTTCGATATCACCTATGAGTGTGCTCTGCGTGGGGCAGGACTGAAGAAGTAACTGGTACTTACACTAAGGAAACACTGCATAAAGCCCGCCTGACGGCTTTGCACGCAATCTGCTTGCAGATTTTCCGTCATATTGCATAGAAATCCCTTGCCATACGGCAGTATGCCTGCGGAATTTCTATGCAATCTGCCGAAAAATCTGACTACGCATCTTACGCACAAGCTTTATTCAGTGTTTCCCTAAGTTCTTGAGTACTACCTTGAATTAAGCCTCTCTTGAAAAGGGTGACTCCCCACGGGGTGGGGAGATGCCCGCAGGGCAGAGGGGATCGCTCAGTACGAGGGGAACCAGCGAAGCTGGTGGAGGGATTGGAAGTAAAATCTTTTGTTCAAGTTTAGGTGGTACTCAAATTAACAACAATTCACCACAAACAAAAAGCCCGCCGCATTCCATATGCCGGAATGCGGCGGGCTGTCGTTTTATCCAGTTTTTTCGCTGGTCACATTATGCGACCGGTAAAGAAGTGAAGCTTCTCAGCAAGTACTGCATCAGGACGGTCACGTCTGTGATGTCCAGCTGGCTGTCCTTCTGGCAGTCGGAGTTGGCAAGCTGTGTATAGTTCAGCTGCACACTGCCGTTCAGGTACTTTTGCAGCAGCACAGCATCCAGAATGTCGATCGTTCCGTCACAGTTGACATCACCGTACAGCGAAACATATGCTTCGTCGACACGGTTCATATCGATCGGCGTGGTTTCTGCCGGTTCTGTGTTCTGCTGTGATGCAGCGGTGGTTGTGGTTTCAGCGGTTGTTGTAGTGGTTTCTGCCGGTGCGGTAGTTTCCTCTGTGGTCGTGGTCTGGGCAGCTGCCTGCTTCAGATAGTCCATAGAGCAGTAGCCGCTGATGCCGTTATAGGACACCGCTGCCCACTTGCCGTTGCCGGAGGTGACAGTCACCTGTGCCCCGTTGGGAATGCTGCCCACCTTGGAAGCGGACGTTGTGGGGGCACTGCGAATGTTCAGAGAAGATGCGTTCACACTGTAGGTGCCGGCATAGCTTTCGCTGAAATCCGAAGTGGCTGCAGTTGTCGCCGTGGTGGTGGTCTGTGCCGGAGCCGTGGTTTCTGCCGGTGCGGTCGTCTGTGCGGCATTCTGCTTCAGGTAATCCATAGAGCAGTAGCCGCTGATGCCGTTATAGGACACCGCCGCCCAGCTGCCGTTGGCAGAAGTGACAGTTACCTGTGCCCCGTTGGGGAGCACGCCCACCTTTGCACCAGAGGTAGACGGTGTGCTGCGGACGTTCAGGGACGAAGCCGTCACTGTATATGTACCGGCATAGCTTTCCGAGAAATCGGAAGTGTCCACGGAGCCGCCGCCGCTGCCGTTGTCCCCGCCGCCGGAAACCGAGGCATCGCCCCAGCCCAGCGAAACAATGGTGTTATAGGCATTGTTCAGACGGTCGGTGTAATAGCTGGAACTGTTCGCCAGTGCAGTGGTGTGCAGCTTTGACAGTGTCACGCTGCTGTAAGAGCCGCCGCCTGCCGCCGCGTTCAGAATCCGTTTTGCAACGCCCATGCCGCGGTTGTACAGTTCGGCATAATACACCAGCACGCCGGCGTTGGAGATGCCCAGATTCTGTCCGGCACTGATATAGCCCTGTACGTCACTGTACGCCAGTGCGTCCTGCTTGGACTTTCCGGCAGCGGTAGTCAGCAGGTTGGAAGCTGCCGTGCTCTCTGCACTGGAAAATGTACGGGAGTTCCAGTTGGAAGCATTCATCACATCGTTATAGAACGAGCTTCCCAGAATGGATTGTGCCGAGCCAGTGTCTGCGTTTGCGATCGAACGCATCAGCTGGAGGGCACGGTCTGCATGCCACTGTAACATACCGATGCTGACTGCACCGTTATCATTGGGATTGATCGTACCATAGGTACCCTCGCTCCGAGAGATGATCTGTACAGCGGCTTTTGTCATTTCGTCCACGGAAACGGCAGACGCGGAAAACGTCACCGCAAAGGACGAAGCGACCAAAGCGAAAATAGTAAGACAGGATAAAACGACTGCCATGATTTTCTTACGCATAAAAACGCTCCTTTGAGAATTTTGCGTTGTCAGCAGTCGCTGCATCGCAGATGTACGGAGGAACCTGCCGCTGCAATGCGTCGTGCTGCACACGCCTGTCCGGTCCTGAAAGCGGAAGGGATACGCCGTGCTCTGCCGGCATTGTCCTGTCGGATCAAAGGATCTGTCACAGCCAGACGATCCGCCCCAGAACTTGTGTGCCGCCTGCATTGCCTCGCCCGCCTGTCTGTCACAGGCAAGGACGAACGGCAGACATCATTTCCGTGAGAAGAGGTTGTCCCCTCACGGCGGTGGTCACCGTACAAATGCTATTATACCATGTTTGTAACCGTTTTGCAAGACTTTCCGGCAGGTTCTCCCTGAACTTTTGCATATCTGCACAATTTTTTGTGTGGAAAAGTGTTGCTTTTCTACGAATTTCAGAGGAAACCGAGCAAGATTCTTCTATCCAAATTGTAACTTTTTCAGAGATCCTGTCATATTTTCGCCTGACAAAACAAAAAAAGTCCGGCGGCTGCCGGACTGGGAAAACTATTTTTTGTAAAAAATGGTCTTATTGCAGATGAATGCTGTTGATCAGCGTGTCTGCAAATTCTGCCGCACTGTCCTCACGGTAACAGTAACGAACCAGCAGCCACTTGGACTGATCGCCGGTTTTGTTGATGAGCCACGTCACACTGGTGGTGGGATCTGCACCGGCTGTGTGATTGATGACCAGCTGATATGCCGCATAGCCCCACACGGTGCACTCCTTGGAGGTGACCAGTTCATTGCCGCCGGCACCTGTCCACATGGATTTGTACTGTTCCATTGCCGCATAGAATTCCGTATCGGAAACCGTCATGGACTTGGCTGCCACAATGGCATAGTCCCGATCGCGGTTCATGAACAGGTCATAGCCGTCATACTGGGAAGCCAGCGATTCCAGCCCGTAAAAATGGCTGGTGTCAGTGACCCGTTCCCACTTCTCAGGCAAATCGATCTGGTATCCAATGGTGTCGTTGGAATAGGACAGCGGCTCCGGTTCCGGTGCATCAGCCAACTGGTCGTTCTCTACCACATAGCCGGTTTCATTCAGATAGATGTGGTCTGCCAGCTGATCGCGGTAGTTCTGGAACTCGCCGGTCTTGTCCCGCATGGAAAAGACGTACATTTTGTCCTGTGCAGGACAGTTGACCGCCAGAATCGTCACATAGGTATCCTCTCCGGCAATTGTCCCCAGTGTTTCGCCCACAAACGCCTTACAGGGCATATTTTCCGCATGGGCAATTTCCGTTTCCCGAAAATATTGCAGCTGCGGCAGCGTGGTCGAAAAGTTAATCAGTTCGAACAGGTCGTCTTCCTGAAATTGGTTGAATTCTTCTTCCGGCTGGGCATCATACGCTGCGACAACAATGGCATCATCGCTTTCCGTGCCGTCAAAGGACAGTCTGCCGGAAACAGCAGAGTTGCCGGAGCCGGTTGTAAAGGTGTCCGGCACTTCTACCGCACACCCGATTCCGTCCATGGCATACGGTTTCAGCTGGAAATCCGCCTGCTCCACCGCCGGACGGCTCTCCGCATCAGCAGCTTCTGTGCTTTCTGATGCGGCACTGGTTTCCGCCTTTTGGGCAGCGTTTTTAGCAGGATACGACTTTCCGCAGCCGGTCACAGCCAGCAGTAATGCCGCCGCTGCTGCAATTCCCCCAAGGCAGGTTTTTCTCTGTATCATAGAAATGCATTCCTTTCCCGCGTCATCTGTTCATCAGATTCTTTCTTTTTATCACAAATGCGACAAAAATAGAATACCATATTTTCTCGAAAAAGTCAAGTTCCAAAGAACAGAATGTTGCATTTTGTCAAGGCGGCACTGACTGGCAACAAAAAACCGCACCATCACCAGAGAACTCCGGCAATGATGCGGCGGCTTGCATTTGACATTTTTTGCAAGATATGATATACTAATAACTTGAGGGCATACCAATAACGGTAGGCGGTTTGTTTCTGCTCCCACTGCTCATTTGAACAGATGGGAGGTGATCAGTATGATGGATCAATATGTCACCTTTGGTGATTTGCTGAAGATTTGCAGTGTTCTGCTGTCCTTAGCCAATTTGATCGTATACATTTACTATAATCATAAAAATAGTAATCAGAATCACCACGGCAAGAAAAAGAAATAACCGCCCCACTTCTCCCAAAACTGTGGCGGTTATTCTTTAACCTCTATGCAGTGGGAGCAGACCGTCTACTGGTATGCTCTCTCTTTATTTTTATTATACGCCAGAATGCCGCATTTGTCAAGGGTTTTTTTGCCGGAATACGCGGCAATTTTTATGCCGCATCAGGCAAAACAGTCACAATATGCACCAGAAATTTCATCAGCAGGGTGGCATCATCGGCATTGACCTCGCCGCTGGCATCACAGTCGGCATTCTGATACTGCTGCTTGTTCAGCATTACCACACCAGAAACCGCCTTGTTGGTCAGCACGGCATCGGATATATCCACCTTGCCGTCCAGATTGACATCACCATAGAGCACGCTGCCGGTATCCGGTGCGGTGGTCGTAGGTGCCGGAGCAATTGTAATTGTGATCGTACTGCCCTGCACCAACGGTGTGCCTTTTTGTCCGTTCACATTATCCAGCCACATGGCATCGGCACCACTGGCGGCACGTGCAGACAAGTTGACCACATAGACATCTCCTGCCTCTGCATCGTCCGGCAGCCGGAACCGAAGCGTTCCGATCTTTCCTGCCGGAATATTGCTGATCGATGCATTTACCAGCCAGACAAAACCGTCCGCCTCCGCACTGGAGTACGCACCATAGTCAGCACTGCTGTCCAGATACGTCAGACGGCTGTCCCAGCTGATGCCGAAGTTCAAAGCGGAACACTCCCGATCAATATAGATCGGAACGCTCACAATGTGATCCTGCTCGTATTCATCTGCGCCCACTTCCACTCTTCCCAGCGAAACCGTCAGATTCTTTTGCAGCGGCTCCGCTGTAGTGCTGGTCGCGGTAGTTGTAGTCGTTTCCGCAGTAGTCGCAGTGGTTTCCTCTGTGGTGGTAGTAGTCATCGTTGTCGTCGTTGTGGTTGTTGCAGAAGTTGTTGTAGTCGAAGTGGTCGTGGTGGTCATCGTTGTTTCTGTGGTGGTAGTTTCTTCTGTGGTCGTGGTAGTTTCCTCCGCACCGGTAATGGTGATCGAGCCACTCTCCCCCTGCATCTTGCTGGATTCTCCGGAAGTGCTGATCCAGTAGCTGCTTTTGAGTATGCGGAAATCCACCGAGAACGTATCCCCCGCCTTGGTATTCTCCGGCAGCTGGTAGGTGATCGTGCCGATCCAACCGGCTTCCTGCTCGGTATGCGACAGATACACACGCAGCAGATACGAAGTCGAATAGCCGCTGCTGGCAGAAGACGTGATGATCTTGTCCCCGAAATCGCACTTCACATTCGTCAGACTGGGATTATCAACGACGTTGAAGTTCATATCGCTAAAACTCTGGCTGACATAAAGGGGCATTTCCACCCGATAGTTGTTCGCCTGCAATTCCTCCAGCGACATTTCCAGATCCGCGAATTTCAGACACATGGTGTCCTCCAACTCGTTGGGTTCGGTGGTGGTCACGGTGACATTGTCGTCCACGGTAACAGAAAATGTGTAAGAAAGACCGTTGACTACAGCTGTCAGCGTTGCCGTGCCGTAGCCCACAGCAGTGGCAGTGTTACCGCTGACGGATACCACATCGGTGTCCGAACTGCTCCACGATACCGGTTCCTGTAGCGTAAAGCCTTTCCGGTTGCTGTACCGGATCTTCAGCTGCAAGGTCTGGGTATCGCCGTAGGACATGACACTCTGCACAGAATCGTCCATTACAGTCACATCACTTGCGGGAACCTCCAGCTTCTGGATACACTCCCCATAGGTGAAGCTGAGGCTGTCCGAGCCCTTGCCGGAACTGAATTCCGCACAGGTGGTATTGGCATAGGTTGCCGTAGAGGTGTAGAACGCACCGATACCGATATAGCGGCTGCCAGGAGAGATCATGCTTCTATAGTGACCGGCGGCACTGCTGCTGTCGATCAGATAGGACTCCTTCTCGCCGTACCACTGCTCGATACCATGCAGCATATTCTTCTCACGGTTCCATGCAAGACACTCTCCGTGAGAAGACGTCCCCGCCGGTGCCTGAATGGCAAAGCAGCTTTCTCCGTTGGTACGCACATGATCTTCTGTCTGGGAAGCCTCTGCGGCACGGATCCGTGCGATATACTCCAGTCCGTCCGACCACTGGATCGGCTCATAGTCGCTCATAGTCAGGCTGCCGCTGCCGTCAGGGTTGGGATAACCGTTCTGGCAGGCTTCCAGCCGGTAGCTGTTGATTAAGTCCAGTGCCTCGCTGATCTGGTCAATATACGTGCCCTGAATGCCGATCAGCAGGTTGCCGGAACTCCCCTGCGATACGTCCGTTTCCAATACCGGCAGTTCTTCCGCCGAAGCAAAGCTGCCCAGCGACAGCCCTGTACAAAACAGCACCGCGGAGAGCAGCACCACCATAACTCGTGACGGCAGGCTCCTGCTGGTGTTTGCGGTATGCGATCGTGTTTTCATCTTCACCAAACTCCTTTCGAACATATGGCATATCCTTCTATGTCTATTATACCACAAGTCAAATAATGAAATGTGAATTTTTCACGACCTTTGCAGAAAATCCCGATTTTTGGAGGAATCCACAAAGAAAAAAGCCGCCAAAGGCGACTTTCTTGCAAAATGTATAAATGCTGGAAAATAATTTTCCATTTTCGGTTAGGGAAACACTGAATAAAGCTTGTGCGTAAGATGCGTAGTCAGATTTTTCGGCAGATTGCATAGAAATTCCGCAGGCATACTGCCGTATGGCAAGGGATTTCTGGGCAATATGACGGAAAATCTGCAAGCAGATTGCGTACAAAGCCGTCAGGCGGGCTTTATTCAGTGTTTCCTTAGAATGACACAACGTGGAGTTCTTCCGGCAGCGTGTCCTCCGATGCTCCGCAGCAGGACACCACATGCCCGCTGTCCAGCCGGAACTGCCGGAACTGCCAGCCCTGGGGGTGGCGAGTGACATCTTCCCCGTCCAACGCAAACACCGCCGTGTGCAGCGGGTAGGAGATGCCCACGCCCAGAGCCTTGACAAACGCTTCTTTCAGCGTCCAGAACCGGAAAAAAGTTTCGTCCGGCGGGGGGCTTTCCATGACAGCGAGCACCTCCTCCGGTGCAAAGGAACGCCGCAGCACCCCCTCCCGCAGAGAGCGAATGCTTTCGCAGTCTACCCCCAGCGGAAACGCCGAGATGCCACAGACTGCCAGCCCGCGGCAGTGGCTAAGGTTGAAACAGATCTCCTGCCGCTGTGGAAAAAAGGGCTTGCCGCGGGAGTCGCAGGCAATTTCCGGCAGGGGCAGCCCGTAAACCTCCTGCACCGCATACGCCAGCAGCCGGTAAGCGGTTTCGTGTTCCAGAGCCTTTTTGCCGGCGGGAACGGGGGCGGCGAATAGGTGCATGGGGATTCTCCTTTCGTGAGGTGGGGTGTAAAACGTTGACAAATAGATGCGTGGGCTGCCAGCCCGACTGAAAAGTACCCCTCAATTGATAAAATAGTCCAGCACAGACCGCAGCGTTTCGCCGGTGCTGTCCCGCGAGATCACATTCTGCACCATGACCGGATCGTCCGTGATGATGCTGTCCACGTGGAGATTGCACAGGCTCCGCACCTCGGACATACTGTTCACCGTCCATGCGAATATCTGCTTGCCCTGCTGATGGGCGGCGTTGACTACCTGACTGGTGACGAACACCTTGTTCAGACTGAACGCGTCCGCATACTTCAGGGAGTAGAACTGTCCGTATGCCACGCTCATGAGATAGCCGGTACGAATCTCCGGATTGGCTTCCTTGACCTTTTTCAGCGAGCCGTAGGAAAACGATGTCACATAGCAGGCATCGGTGTACTGATACCGGGTGATCAACTCCGCCACGTCCTGCTCCAGCGTATCGGAACCGTGCTTGGTGGGCTTGATCTCGATGTTCAGCTTCGCCCGCTTGTCCACGAATTGCAGCGTTTCTTCCAGCGTGGGGATTCTGGCGTTGGCATACGCCGGATCGAACCAGCTGCCTGCGTCCAGATTCTGAATGTCCGCATAGTCCACGTCCCAGATGTCCTTGTTCACACCGGTGGTGCGTTTCAGATTGGAATCGTGCATCACCACCAGCACGCCGTCCCTGGTCTGCTGCACGTCCAGTTCAATGAAATCCACCCCCACCGAAATGGCATCGGAAAAGGCGTAGAGGGTGTTCTCCGGTGCATCGGCAGAAAGTCCCCGATGTGCCATAACGGTGGGATTCTGGAACAGTGCCAGACGGAAATTCGCCTTGCCGGTGAAAACGCTGTACACATACGAAAGGTTCAGTCCCAGAGCCGCCACCGTAAAGCAGCATGCCGTCAGAACTGCCGTGCTCCGGCGAAACGGCTTGGCACTCCGGCTCAACGGAACCGGTTCCGGAAGCACCACCTCCGGCATCTGCACACAGCGTTTCTCCAGCAGAGCCGTCAGGTGTGCCATGCAGATCGGCGTGGCAAAAAACGAGAAACTCCACAGCACGATCTGAATCAGCAGTTTCAGAATCCGCATTGCCTGCGACATGATAAGATCATTGCTGCCGGTAGCACGAATCACCATCAGCACGACCACTGTAATCAAACACAGGAACACCAGCAAAGCGGCGAAATAGCAGCAGTTCCACACCAGCACGGAGAAGAACGTCTGCCAGAAACGCCCCCGCACCAGCTGTACGCTGGTGGCTCTGGCACTGCGGTAGCTGCACTGGTTCTGGGTGAACAGCACGCTGGAAAACACCCAGCGAACGGAAAGCAGACAGCACAGAATGATCGCTGCCACATAAATCGGCAGCAGGAATTCCTTTTTCGTCATATAGTAGGCGAGAAAATCCGGAATGCCCATTGCGGTAAAAATACCGGAAGTCGCCGAAAACTGCATCAGCGGAATCAGCACCAGCAGATGTAGCACCAGAAACGGTCCGCCGCCCCGAAAGAAGTGCAGCACCGACTGCAAACCGGAACGCACCATTCGTCCCAGCGTGGTGCGGACTTTCTGAAAGCGGGACTGCCGGAAACAGGTACAGACTGCCGCAATTTCAAACAGGGTATACAACGCCGCCAGCAGCAACAGCACTGCCAACAGCAGAATCGTCCACGGGGAACGGAGGAACTGCAACAGGTTGGAGGTGGTGAGATATTTCAGCTTCGCCAGATGGATCGCCAGCTGGATCAGGCCGGCACATGCCGGTGCAATCACCAGCAGCGTCACCAGTTTCCAGAGAATTTCAAACAATATCAGCGGTTTCCAGTGTGCTGTCAGCCGCCGCATGCCAACCCAGAATTGTACCACAGAAGTCCCTCCTTTTCCGAACAGCACCGCCGGACTTGATACCATGCCGCCGCAAATGTTCTCCTGTTCAGTTTAGCATATTTTTTACCAGAAGTCAATGCAACCGCAAAAATGAACACGCCCAGCCCCATTTTTTCCACTCATAAATTGCATAATAAAGAGGCAGATCTACAGCAACACCCCACGAAGCCGCCTGATTGTTTTATGCAGAGTTCCCTTTACAGAACCAAAAAAGCGGCACAGAAATTCTGTACCGCTTTTCTTGTTCTAAATTTCAAAAAGCCTACTGTAGCAATCCCTGATTCAGGAGCATCTGCATCAGCAGCAAAACGTCACAGTTGTCCAGATACCCGTCACCGTTGATGTCAGCACTTTGAGATGCGGCATTTCCTGTGGGGATCTGCCCCAGCAGCATGTGATTCAGCATTACCAGATCAGACAGATCTGTCTGATTGTCGACGTTGACATCGCCGGCAGCTTCGCTGTCGCCGGATACCACACGAACGCTACAGGTATGCACTTGCCCGTCATACAGCACAGACACCTCTGCCGTTCCCACACGGTTGCAGGTGAGCATGATTTCCGCGGAGGTGTTTCCAGGAGCAAGCTTGACAATATCTGTATCCGAACTCATCCAGACACAGTCGTCCCCGTTGCCCTCTGCCGGATAAAATTGCAGGCGGCTGGTTTGTCCGGCACGTACCCGCAGTGTTGTCCGGTTCAGGTGGTCAGTCTTGATTGCAGCGGTATATCCTGTGGTAGTCGCTGCTGTAGTTTCTGTAGAAGTCACAGTGGTTTCTGTCACCGTTTCCGTGGTAGATTCTGTGGTTTCCGTAGTCGTTTCTGTTGTAGTTTCGGCAGAAGTCGTTTCCGTAACAGTGGTGATTTCTGTTTCCGAAATCGTCGTTTCTTCCGTCGCGGCGGTCGTTGTCACAGTGGTTTCCGTTTCGGTGGTCTGTTCCGCCGAAGTGGTCGTTTCCACCGGTGTTGTGGTTGCGGCTTCCGTGATGCGGATCGAGCCGGAAACCAGTGCCGGAGAAGAACGGGAACCGTCGGCGATCTCTACCGTGGCTACTGCACCGGTAGGCGAGAGCGATGCCGCAGACAGGTCGATCACATCGCCTGCCTTGACGCTTTCGTCCAGCTTGATCTTCAGCACGCCCAGCGTGGTGCCGCTGTAGACATACCCGCTGCCGGGGTCTACGCTGTGGAATTCCAGCCAGCCGGAGCTTACCACTTCACCGGACCGCTGGCTAAAGTCGTCCATTACACCGATCTGATCGATGTTCACACTTTGCAGTTCCTTCGCCTGTGCAATGGTTTCGTCATAGAAAACGCCCATAGACAGATAGGACACACCGGTATTCCGTTTCAGGACAATGGGCACATCTACCACATAGCTCTTGAGCCACAAATGATAGGTATCAATTTCCACATCGCTGATCTTTACGGTTGCCGCCGCAGTCAGCTCGTTTGCCGACACCAAACTGATGGTGCCCTTTTGCATGTTCAGGTCACCAAAGGTGCCCTTGGTGCTGACGATGATCATGCTGTCGCCGTCGGGGCTCAGTTCCTGCGGATTCAGCATGATCTTGTCGCCCAGCGATATATCCGACCGCACACGGAACGTCAGCGTACACAGTGCCGTTCCTGTAAAAGCATCATAGGGGCCGCGATAGAGAAACTGCATCCAGATGCCGTTGTTGTCATCGGAATAGGATTCGATCATGCCCAGATTCTTGGTATCATCACAGGTGCAGCTGACAATGCTCAAATCGTTGGTGTCCCAGCTGACACCGAACGCCAGCATGGTAAAGCAGCTGTTTGACGTGATCGTAATTGGCACGGAGATCAGATGATCGCTCTGATCCAGATCTTCCATGGAAATGGAAATGTCCGGAATCGTCACCTTACCGAATGCAAAAGAATTCGCCGCCTGGGTGGAAGTGGCAAAAATTCTGCCGTTGTTGATGGTCAGCGTACCCGCAGTGCCGGAGTGGTTGGCAACCGATGCCTCTGTATCTCCATCACTGCTACAGCCGGTAATGTCATAGATCGACCCCGGCTTCGTATTGTCCGGTACTGTGAACCGCAGCGTACAGATGTCGCTGCCGGTATAGGTGCTGTCGGCAATGACATGGATCCACCCGACACCGTTTTGGTTGTCAATGGTGGGGATCAGAGAAAGCCCTTCCGGTATATTGCCGGACGGCGGTTCTGCTGTCACCTTGCTGGCATCCCAGCGGAAGCCAAACACCATGTCGCTAAAGCCATTGTTCGCTTCTGCGGTCACCGGCACTTCTACCATATAGTCGTTCTCATCCAGATCCCGCATAGAAGGTCTGACTTCTCCGATCTGCAGTTTTACTTCCGGCACAACGCTGTCCACAATGGTGATCGTACCGGAAACAATATTCAGGTCATGTGATTTCATCGTCTTGTCTTTGTACAGAGCCTTGTTGTCGGCATAGTCCGCATAAGCCCCTTCCAGCACAAATGTATCCCCCACCTTGACATCCGGATTGATCTCTGCTGTCAGGGAACTGATATTGGTTTCCTTGCAGTCGTTCTCAATGAACATCATCCAGATCTGCCTTTTGTCATTGGCAATGGTGAGAATCGGCAGCTTCATGTTGCCGGTAGAACGTGCACCCTGCACGGACATGCGTGTCACATCCCATTTTACACCAAATTGCAGAACGGTAAAGCCGGGGTTATTGGGCATGGTGACCGGCACAGTGACCATATAGTGGTTTTTGATCAGCTGATCCAGCTCGATCGAAATGTTCCCTATAATAATATCGCCGGAATTGTCGGCGAACTGCTGTGCATCTGCCCCGTCCGTTACCTCCGGTGTATTCCCGCCTGCCTCTGCCAGTGCAGAAACAACTTCGGCTCCGCCCGCAAGCACCAATGTTGTGCATACCAGAAATACTGCCATTAAAATCGCCATCATTTTTTTCCAAATGCGTTTCATCGTGTATCCTTCCTCTCATTGCCAAATCGGAAAACGCACAGAACCTTCTATCGAATATTATAGCACTATTATACATTTTTGTCAACGGATTTCGGGCTTATTTGTATGAATGTACAACTGCCGAATTCGTTTTTTGTGTATTTGGTGCTTTTTGGTGGATTCCCTCCTTTATTGTTAGTTTACCATATCCTGCATGATCTGTCAATTGACGGAATGGATAAAAGAACCTCGCTGATTCGTGTATTTCTTATGCGGATTTGTGGGATACAATATTGACATTTTCCAGTGCAACGCACAAAAAAACCGCACCGCTTTCTGCTTGTACGCAGACCTGCGGTGCAGTTTTTTCGAATTGTTTAGGGCAATACCGCACAAAGATTGTGCGACAGATGCGTCGTCAAATTTTTCGTCAGATGAAACAAAAAGCGGAGTGAATACTTGATGTATTCACGAGCATTTTTGTGAAATGTGAGAGTCTGTTTCGTATCTGACGTATGCAGATTGCGTCGTCAGATTTTTTGAGAGATGAAGGGAAAAACGGAGAAAATCCTTTGTGGATTTTCGAGTATTTTCCCGAAATATCTCGGAAAATATGCACGCAAGATGCGTGCGGGAAGATACGAAACAGGCTCTGAAGGGAAATTTGCAAGCAGATGGCGTGCAAAGTTGCCAGACGCTCTTTGTGCGGTATTGCCTTAAAGGACAGCTCACTGGTGCAGATAGGACTTTACCAGAGCCTGTAACAGTTCGTCCCGATCGATATGACGGATCAGGCTTCTTGCATTGTTGTATGTGGTTATGTAGGTGGGATCCTCGGAGAGAATGTAGCCTACAATCTGATTCACCGGATTATATCCCTTTTTCGTGAGTGCATCATATACAAGCATCAGCGTTTTCTTCATTTCGATCTCTTTTTCGTCATTGACGGAAAACGTCATTGTTTTATCATACATGAAAATTCTACCTCCTTCGGAACTTGGATACTCTTTTATTATACCCGAATTTTCGTAAATGTACAAGGGATTCCCACTTTTTTTGCCGTTTTGCATTTGAATGCACCTTGTTTTTTGTGCAACATGACGAATCAACAGCCGATTTCCCAAAGGATTCCCTATGTAGCCGGAGGAAAAATCCTCCGGTACGCGTGTTCAGCACTCTGTGCCGCAGCGTTTGACAAAGGAATCACAGTTGGTGCATTCCGGTACAGTGGGGTTGGATTCGTGAGTGCCCACACAGATGCAGTCCAGACCGCAGTAGTTTTCGCTGACCATGTTGTGCTTGCACTGGGTCACGGAACAGTGAATGTTGCTGTTTTTCTTTTTGATCTCCATAATGATCGCTCCAGTTCTGAAAGAAGTTACCGCCGCAGGTTCCGGCGAACGGTACACTTTCAGTATGCCCGAAGCGGGCGGAGTTATGCAGGAAAATTTTGGGCAACACCGTACAAAGCTTGTGCGTAAGGTGCGTTATCAGATTTTTCGGCAGATTGCCTAGAAATTCCGCAGGCATACTGCCGTATGGCAAGGGATTTCTGGGCAATATGACGGAAAATCTGCACGCAGATTGCGTGCAAAGCCGCCAGACGCTTTTTGTGCGGTGTTGCCTTATTTCCCGTTTTCCTTTTTCCACTCCAGATATTCCTCATAAGTGCCCTGCCGGTCGATGCAGCCTTCCGGCGTGATCTCGATAATGCGGTTTGCCACAGTTTCCAGAATCTCGTGGTCGTGAGAGGACAGAATGACTACGCCCTTGAAGTTCACCAGACCGTTATTGACAGCGGTGATGCTCTCCAGATCGAGGTGGTTGGTAGGTCTGTCCAGAAGCAGTACGTTGGAGTGGAACAGCATCATGCGGGCAAACATGCAGCGAACCTTTTCGCCGCCGGACAGCACCTTGACCGGCTTATAAATATCATCGCCGGAGAACAGCATTCTGCCCAGGAAGCCCCGCAGGAACGTTTCGGTTTCGTCCGATGTGGAATACTGGCGGATCCAGTCCAGAATGGAATCATCGTTGTCGTTGAAGTATGCGGAGTTATCCACCGGAAAATAGGAAGTGGAAGTAGACACGCCCCATTTGAACGTACCCTCGTCCGGCTGTTCTTCCTCCATGAGAATCTTGAACAGCATGGTGATCGCCTGTTCGCTCTCGCCGATAAACGCCACCTTGTCGGTGCGTCCCAGCGTAAAGCTGACGTTGTTCAACAGCTTCACGCCGTCCACAGTCTTGGAGATGCCGTTGACCTGCAACACTTCCTTGCCCAGTTCCCGATCCATATCGAAGCCGATAAAAGGATAGCGGCGGCTGGACGCAGGGAGTTCTTCCACAGTCAGGTTGTCCAGCAGCTTCCGGCGGGAAGTCGCCTGTTTGGACTTGGACTTATTGGCGGAGAAGCGGGCAATAAAGGTTTTCAGTTCGGCGATTTTATCTTCAACCTTTTTGTTCTGCTGTTTGATGAGCCGCTGCATCATCTGGCTGGATTCGTACCAGAATTCGTAGTTGCCCACATACATTTTGATTTTGGTATAGTCAATATCCACGATATGGGTGCAGACGTCATTGAGGAAGTGGCGGTCATGGGAAACCACGATAACGGTACCGAAGTACTCGGACAAAAAGTCCTCCAGCCACGCGATGGCATCAATATCCAGATGGTTGGTCGGCTCGTCCATGAGGATAATATCCGGATTGCCGAACAGAGCCTGTGCCAGCAGGACTTTCACCTTTTCATTACCGGAGAGGTCTGCCATTTGCTGATAGAGCAGTTCTTCCGGCAGACCCAGCCCCTGAATCAGCTTGGAAGCGTTGGATTCCGCCTCCCAGCCGTCCAGTTCGGCGAATTCCGCTTCCAGTTCGGAAGCCAGAATACCGTCCTCCTCGGTGAAATCCTCCTTGGCATAGAGGGCATCTTTCTGCTGCATGATGTCGTACAGCCGCTGGTTGCCCATAATAATGGTATCCAGAACGGTATAGGCATCATAGGCAAAGTGATCCTGTTTGAGGACACTCATGCGAAGATTTTTCGGAATGGTCACTTCACCGGTAGTGGGTTTCAGCTGACCGCAGAGAATTTTCAGAAATGTGGATTTTCCGGCACCGTTTGCACCGATAACACCGTAGCAGTTGCCGGGGTTGAATTGCAGGTCTACATTTTTGAACAGCGTATCGCCGCCGAATTGCAGACTAACGTTAGAAACAGTAATCATAATTATCATATCCTTTCGCGGCGAGTCGCCGCTGACCTTACGCCCGCGGCGGGTCGCCGCTGACCCTACGCCCCAATTTCAACTGTGAAAAGGGTAGTGTTACGGCGGACAAGCCGCCTGTATGCCCCGCCGGGGAATTTTTGTTGGTGGAAAAAGCCTCCCCTGAAAGGGGAGGGGGACCGCCGTTAGGCGGTGGAGGGGTTCCTACGTAACTCTCAACATCAAACAAAAGATTTTACATCAGTGGGAGATTCTCTGTGTAATCTTCGGGTGATACTTAAATCTTACAGTACAAGTGAAACGCGAACTCTTTTCTTTTTTTGCTTCTTTTTTTCTTTTCAGTAAAGAAAAAAAGAAGCGTAACTCCTTGTGAAATCGCCTGTTTGCTGTAGCGGCAAATCCCTCCACCGCCTAACGGCAGTCCCCCTCCCTTTTCAAGGGAGGCTTATACACAAGCTTGCAAACGCCGTACAAAATAAGGTTGACCGCTTACATAAGAAAAATGCTTGAATATCAACATTACCGATACAGGCAAGGGCAACCACCGGCGTTGGCAAGCCCCAGGCGGACAGCGAGGGCAACGAGCGAATTCCGCCGGACGGTTTCGACACGGCTGCACTAGAAAGTACACTTTACGGGTGAACCCCTCCACCAGCTTCGCTGGTCCCCCTCCCCTTTCAGGGGAGGCTTATTTCAGGCTCCCATGAAAGGGCACCCGTAGGGCGTGCCTTGTGCTGAGCTGGCAGCCGCAGGCTGACTGAGAGGTTTCTTCTGCGAAACCTGAAACATGAGTAAAAGATTTCACCAAAACCCCGCCCGTATAATAAAAAAATCGCCCTGCCTGCGGAGAATCCCCCACGAACAGGGCGAAATATTTTCGTTTTGTCTTGCGACAGTGCTGTTACATTGCCGTCCGGTTTTCCAGTGCCTTGAACAGTGTCACCTCGTCGGCGTATTCCAGCGAACCGCCTACCGGCAGCCCAAATGCCAACCGTGTGACCTTGACCTTCAGCGGCTCCAGCAGCTGTGCCAGATACATCGCCGTGGCATCGCCCTCTACAGTGGGATTGGTCGCCATGATGACTTCCCGCACCTTGCCGTCCTGCAAACGTGCCAGCAATTCCCGAATCCGCAGCTTGTCCGGCGTAATGCCGTCGATCGGTGAGATCAGCCCGTGCAGCACATGATACACGCCGGTGTATTCCCCCGTGCGTTCCAGTGCCGTCACATCTTTCGGGCTCTCTACCACGCAGATCAGGCTGTGATCCCGTTCTTCGTCTGCACAGACAGAACAAAGTTCCATTTCCGTGAGATTCTGACAGCAGGGACAATAGTGAATGTCCCGCTTCGCCGACAGCAGAGCGTTGGCAAAGCGTTCTACGTCCTCCTCCGGTCTGGAAATGATCGAATACGCCAGACGCTGTGCCGATTTCAGCCCGATGCCCGGCAGTTTTGCAAATTCCTCCGCCAGAAGTTCCAGCGGGAGTGCGTGATAACCAGCCATTCTGTTCCCTTAGAACAAGCCCGGGAGAGAAACACCGCCGGTGATCTTGCTCATTTCAGATTCTGTGGTTGCCTCTACCTGATTCACTGCCTCGTTCACTGCACTGATGATCAGATCCTGCAACATCTCGATGTCCTCCGGATCTACCACTTCCGGCTTGATCTCCAGAGCCTTTACGGTCTTTTTGCCGGTAACAGTAACGCTGACTGCACCGCCGCCTGCGGTTGCAGTAAAGTCACGGCTCTCGATGTCTTCCTGCAGTTCGGAGATCTCGTCCTGCATCTTCTGTGCCTGACGGATCATTGCGTTCATATTCTGGGCACCGCCCTGATTCTGTTTCGGTAATCTTGCTCTCATGAGAAAATCTTTCCTTTCAGTATAAACTCATATCTTTTCGCATTGGTAAAAATGCGGGTTTCACTTCATCACTTACGCCAGCCTGTCAGGCAGGCTTCTATCATTCTTCCACTGCCGTATCCAGATGACTGTCCATTGCCTTTTGCAGCAGATTCTGTGCCTTGGAGGTCTGTTCCTCCGGCTCGCTGCACTTGGCACGGATATTGTACTCTGCCCCGAGGAACTGCTTGACGGTTTCCCGCAGGGACAGTGCGTTTTCCTTATTCTTCAGCAGGGTGAGGAAAAACCGGTTCTTTGCCACGATCAGCAGGTTGTTTCCGGCAACGTATGCCGAAGACTCCGCCAGACTGCCGGACACCGCCGGATTCACTGCCTGATATGCCGCCAGAATATCCGCCCAGTTGTTGACCGGCTGGATCTCTGCCGCCGTCAGGGGCTTCTGTTCCGGTTCCGCCGCAGCAGGCTCGGCTGCCGGTGCAGACTGTGTGGTCTGTGGTGCCGCAGCAGGCTGCGGGGCAGGCTGTGCCGGCTGAGGAGCCGCCGTCACTGCGGACGAAACTGGTACAGCGACTTTGGGTACTGCCAGCTGCAACAACAGCATTTCCAGTTCCACACGCTTGTTCTGATTTCGCTGCATGCGTTCCCGACAGTCTTGCAGCTGGGCGATCTGCCACAGGATCGTATCCAGCGAGGGCTTCTGTGCCAGCTGTTCCAGCCGCGGCAGCTCGTCCGGCAGACAGGTCAGCAGATCCGGCTGTCCCGTGCCGGCTTTCAGCAGCATCATATTCCGCAGCTGTTCCAGCAGTTCGTCACAAAGCCGCACCATGTCCTTGGACTGATCGTAGAGGGCACCGGTGTATTCCAGTGCCTTTGCCGCGTCCTGTGCCTGCACTGCTTCCAGAATGGCGAACACACTGTCCCGACCGGCAACACCGGCTGCCGCCGTAACAGATGCCGCGGTGATTGCTTCGCCGCCGGACGCACACTGATCCAGCAGGGACAACGCATCACGCATACCGCCGTCAGACAGGTGAGCGATCAGCTGTGCCGCCTCCGGCTCCAGCGAAAGCTGCTCCTCGCCGGCGATATATTCCAGCCGTGCCGCAATGTCCGCAGTGCGGATCCGGTGGAAGTCGTACCGCTGGCAGCGTGAAATAATGGTCGCCGGCACCTTGTGGACTTCCGTGGTCGCCAGAATAAACTTGACGTATTCCGGCGGTTCTTCCATGACTTTCAGCAATGCTCCCCACGCACTGGGAGAGAGCATGTGCACTTCATCGATGATATACACTTTATACCGGCAGCGTTCCGGCAGATAGACGGTGCCTTCCCGCAGGTCGCGAATGTCCTCGACGCTGTTGTTGGAAGCCGCGTCGATCTCCACGATGTCAGAAAGGGCTCCCCGTTCTGCTTCGCGGCAGATGTCGCATTCCAGACAGGGATTCCCCTCCGGCGTGCGGTGTTCACAGTTGACCGTTTTCGCCAGAATGCGGGCACAGGTGGTTTTTCCCGTGCCGCGGGAACCGGTAAACAGGTAGGCGTGGGCTGTCTTTTCCTCACGGATCTGATTCCGGAGAGCCGTTGTGATATGCGGCTGCGAGATCACATCGTCAAACGACCGCGGCCGCCATTTCCGATACAATGCCTGATACAACCCTTACACCTCCCAGCAAAAAAGATTCCGGAACATAGGTGTGCAGGTTTGCTGCGGCACACAAACACATCCGCTTAATGCTGCTCGGTCCCCCGCCTGACATGGTTCACGGTGCTTTGTTGCACAGGACCCGCACACCTATATTCCGGAATCCGTCCTGATGTCAACGCATCAGATATTTGTATTATAGCATACTCTTACAGAAATTGCAAGTGTTTTTCGAAAAAAACCACAGAAATTCCTTTCGGCCGTCAGCCAGAGAAAGCATACGTGAATATATATGGCACTTTACGCACAAGCTTTGTGCGGTGTTGCCATATCTCAGGAGCTTTCCAGACTTTTCCGCTTATCGTTCTTCCAGCGGTACATATTCCTGCGGCTCTGCCACAGAGAGATATGCCGGACGGATAATTTTCCGGCAGTTGATGAGTTCTTCCAGCCGGTGTGCCGACCAGCCGGCAATGCGGGCAATGGCGAAGATCGGCGTGAACAAATCCATAGGCAGTCCCAGCATGCGGTATACAAAACCGCTGTAGAAGTCCACATTGGCACAAACGCCCTTATAGATCTTCCGGTTCTGGGTGATAACTTCCTTGGCAAGGCGTTCCACGGTGGCGTACAGCTGGTACTCAGCGTGGCAGCCCTTTTCATCGGAAAGCTGTTCCACAAAGGATTTCAGGATCACGGCTCTGGGGTCGGATACGGAGTACACCGCATGACCCATGCCATAGATCAGACCGCTGTGGTCGAAGCCCTCGCCGCGGAGCAGCCCCTTGAGATATTCCCGCAGAGCGTCCTCGTCCTCCCAGTCGGGGCAGTGCTGTTTCAGGTCTTCGAACATCTCCATAACCTTGATGTTCGCCCCGCCGTGCTTCGGTCCTTTCAGAGAGCCCAGTGCCGCAGCAACGGTGGAATAGGTGTCCGTTCCGGAGGAGGAAACCACGTGCACAGTGAATGCGGAGTTGTTGCCGCCGCCGTGTTCCGCATGGAGCACCAGACACAGATCCAGCAGTTTTGCTTCCAGACGGGTATATTTGCCGTCCGGACGCATCATATACAAAATGTTTTCCGCAATGGAAAGCTTCGGGTCGGGCTTCTGGATAAACATGCTTCTGTCGTTGCGGAAGTACATAGAAGCCTGATAGCCGAACACCGCCAGCGACGGGAACTGGGACACCAGCTGGATACACTGCCGCATCACGTTGGGCAGGCTGGTATCATCGGGCTTGGGGTCATAGGCATGAAGTGCCAGCACGCACTTTGCCATTGTATTCATGATATTGTCACTGGGCATCTTCATAATAACGCCGCTGTTAAAGTGGTTGGGCAGTTCCTGATAATCTGTCAGCAGCCCCTTGAACTGTGCCAGCTGGTCGGCTTTCGGCAGATGTCCCATGAGCAGCAGATAGACGATCTCCTCGAAGCCAAAGCGGTCGTGGGTAATAAAGCCCTGCACCAGCTGTTCAATGGGGATCCCGCGGTACAGCAGCTGTCCGGCTGCGGGCACTTCTCGGCCGTCTACGATCTGGGTAGCGGACACCTTGCTGATCGTGGTCAGACCGGCACGTACCCCTTTACCGTCCAGATCGCGAAGGCCACGCTTGACTTCGTACTTTTTATAAAGTTCCTGTTCGATCTCGTAGTGGGGTTCTGCATCTGTGGTCAGCTGGTCTACCAGCTGCATGTCGTGCTTATATTGTGCGATCATTTGCTGGATCTTTGTAGAATGCAACAGTTTTTCTTTTTTCATCTTATTCAGTCCTCTCTTGTCGGAACAGCGGTTTCGTCTGTTCGGGCTCCATATCGTTCAAATTCTGCTGTTGGAAAGCAGTGCATAAAGCTCGTGTAGAGAATGCAACACCCTATGAACATTCTGCATAATACTATGATTGAAAAGTTGATTTCTTTTTATTATACAGGATTTTTGCAGAATTGTCAAGGCAATACCGCACAAAGATTGTGCGACAGATGCGTCGTCAAATTTTCCGTCAGATGAAACAAAAAGCGGAGTGAATACTTAATGTATTCACGAGCATTTTTGTGAAATATGACGGGAAATTTGCAAGCAGATGGCGTGCAAAGTCGCCAGACGCTCTTTGTGCGGTGTTGCCTCAAGTTCGTTGGTGACGTTAAAATATAACAAGGCGGCACTTCGTGCGATGCATTTGCCGTATAGTACAGGTGGAATGCGAATTCTTTTCTTTTCGCGGCGGGTCAGCCCGTCGCCCAGCGGAAATGGCGACGGCAGACTTGCTCAAGGATAGCAAGCCGCCGCTGACCTTACGCCCCAATTTCAACTGTAAAAAGGGTAGTGTTACGGCGGCGCAGCCGCCTGTTTGCCCCGCCGGGGGATTTTTGCGACGTGTAATCTTCGTGTGATATTTGACCTTGTAACACAAGGGAAACGCGAACTCTTTTCTTTTTTTGCTTCTTTTTTTCTTTTCAGTAAAGAAAAAAAGAAGCGTAACTCTTTGTGAAATCGGTTGGCTGCTGTAGCAGGTAACCCCCCAGTCACCTGCGGGGACAGCTCCCCCAAAGGGGAGCCTAGAAATACAAACTTGCAAACGCCGTATGAAATAAAGTTACCCGCCTGCACCAGAAAACACCTGAATATCACATTACCGATACAGGCAAGGGCAACCACCGGCGTTGGCAAGCCCCAGGCGGACAGCGAGGGCAACGAGCGAATTCCGCCGGACGGTTTCGATATGACTGCACTAGAAGTTGCACTTCGTGGGCGAATCCTTCCACCGCCTAGCGGCGATCCCCCTCGTACTGAGCGGTCCCCTCTGCCCTGCGGGCATCTCCCCACCCCGTGGGGAGTCACCGGACTTGTCCCAGCTGTTCAGCGGATTTCTCAGGCATCTCCCCACCCCGTGGGGAGTCACCCTTTTCAAGGGAGGCTTATATACTGCTTGCAAACGCCGTAAAAATAAAAGTCACCCGCCTGCACCAGAAAGCACCTGAATATCACATTACCGATACCGGCAAGGGCAACAATCGGCGTTGGCAAGCCCCAGGCGGACAGCGAGGGCAACGAGCGAATTCCGCCGGACGGTTTCGACATGACTGCACTAGAAGTTGCACAAAAATGTTTTTTCTACAATAGCCTTCCTTGAAAAGGGAGGTGGCTGCCCGTAAGGGCAGACGGAGGGGTTTCTTCCGTGAAACCTGAAACAGAAGTAAAAGATTTCAGCAGAACACCTACCTATTTCAAGGAAGTCTACAGTGTACTTACAATCACCCCAAAAATGAACAAACCGCATCGAGAAATCAAGGTTGATTTCGGTTTGTACACAAAATCATGTGGTTTCTCCGTGGCAGGCATCACTTTGTGTCACGAAATTTTCCGGTTTTTTTCAGTGCTTCAGCCAGAAACGCTCCTTCGTGTCGCTTTTGTAAATTTTTAAGCAAAGTCCGCGGGCGGCTTGCAAATCCAAACACTATATGATAAAATAGATAAATCGGAACGATGTATGTGCGATTCCTTGGCAATACCGCACAAAGCGAAACGCAGCACAACATCAAAACTCCCCGAAATTTTTCGGAATATCCGCAGGAAATCCCTGCGAAACCATACGAAACCATTCATCAAGAAAACAGTTTCAGAATTTGAAAGAGGAAGAAGAAGCATGAATGACTGTGGCATCAGTAAACTGGATCTGAAACGGCGAAACCGCATGCAGATCCTGAAAGTTGTTCGGGAACAGGGGCCAATCTCCCGCGTGGACATTTCGGCAATTCTGGGCATCACCCGTGCGGCTGTCACCATTATCACCAACGAAATGATCGACCAGCACATTCTACAGGAAGTGGGCGAAGAGCCGGTCAACCCCAATGCCGAAGTGCGAAAGGGCAGACGGAAGATCCTGCTGGACATCAACGAAACCTACAAGTTCGCGATCGGCATCTATGTGGACGAAAAAGAAATTTCCATTGGTCTGACCACCCTGAACGCGGCGGCGTTGGACAAGAAGTCGATCACGCACAAAGCCGACATGACACCGGAAGCACTGGCGGAACTGCTGGGGACCACACTGGAAAAAATGCTCCAGAACAGCTGTCTGACTTACGAGAACCTGCTGGGCATCGGCGTGGGCATCATGCCCTCCGCTTTTGAAATGATGGGCGGCAGTACAACGGACACCGGCTGTCCGGCATTTCCGGTGCTGCAAAAGGCACTGGAGGACAGCACCCGACTGCCGGTATACATCAACAGTGCCGTCACCGAATTCGCCATGGCAGGCGTGCACTACGGCGACCTGCATGCCAAGGCGGAAAATCAGGTCTTTCTGTACTGGGACAGCGGCAGTTACCGTGCCATTCCCGTCAGCGGCAACGCTCCCATTCTGCCTGCCGGCTCCGATGATGCCTTTGTGGAACACATCTGTGTAAACCCTGCCGGTGCTCGGCTGGAGGGCTACCCCAAGGGCAGTGTGCGGGCAGAACTGTCCGCGGCAGCAGTGGCGGAAAAGATCCGTCCGGTCTTTTCCGAAGAACAGACTCCGACACTGTACGCTGCACTGGAGGGTGACCTTTCCCGTCTGACACCGGCTTCCCTGCTGGCTGCGGCAGAAACGGACACCGCCTTGCAGCCTGTTGCAGACGAAACCATCAAGCAGTTCTGCGTCATGCTCCATATATTATATTGCCTGTATTTTGCAGAGCATATCAACCTGTACGGTTTCGGCTTTACACCGGAGCATCTGGAACAGATCCGCAAAGCTGCGGCAGAATTCGCTGGCAAGGATTTCGCACAGGCGATCATTCTCTGCCCCATCGGGGAACGGTATCACTTCCTAAGCGGCTGCACCTATCTGATCCAGACAGGATTCTATCAGCGTGGCGGGCTGTGCTCGTAAGCGGGTGGCGAAGAAGACCTGCTTACAAAATCTTTGTAATTTTAGATTCACGTGAAAATCCCTCAGTCACCCTACGGCTGCCAGCTCCCTTTTCAAGGGAGCCTGATTTAAGAAGTTACAATATGCGATTCACCTGCACATATTAAGGAAACACTGAATAAAGCACCTCTCCATTTCCGGAGAGGTGTTTTTTTATTCTGAAAGCTGTCTGATTTTCCCGTGGCGTTCTCGAAAAATTAACTTGTGTTTTTTTACGGAGAACACTTGCACACCAGTGGGAGATGTGCTATAATAATACTTGCGGTATGCGGCGGAAAATCCCTGCATCACGCACGATCATATGATGTATCAAAAATGGAGAGCCGATTCCCAAAACGACTTCTCCAAATTTATGCAAAAGGAGCAGAGTTCGCAGGGGTGCGGACCGGGTGAGAAATCATGAGAGTAGCAGAGATGAATCGAGAAGCATTGGAAGCATTTGCCGCTGACTGTAAAAAGCAGTACGAGGCATTTCAGGCACAGGGGCTGAAACTGGATATGTCCCGCGGCAAGCCCTCGCCGAAACAGCTGGATCTGACCAACGGCATTACCGACTGCCTGTCTGAGGACGACTATAAGGCAGAAAATGGTCTGGACTGCCGCAACTACGGCTGTCTGGACGGTCTGCCGGAAGCAAAGGCATTCTTCGCTCCCATGCTGGGTGTAAAGCCGGAAGATGTCATCGTCTGCGGCAACTCCAGCCTGAACATCATGTACTGGGCAATGTCCCTCGCCATGACCAACGGCGTAATGGGCAGCAAGCCGTGGGGCAAGTATGACAAGGTAAAGGTGCTCTGTCCGGTGCCGGGCTATGACCGCCACTTCGCTGTCAGCGAATTTCTGGGCATGGAACTGGTGAACGTCCCCATGAAGGAAGACGGTCCGGATATGGACATCGTCGAAAAGCTGGTAGCAGAAGACGATACCATTAAGGCGATCTGGTGCGTACCCATGTACTCCAATCCGGGCGGCGTGGTATACAGCGATGCAGTGGTAAAGCGTTTTGCAGCCCTGAAGCCGAAGGCAAAGGACTTCCGTATCTTCTGGGACAACGCGTACTGCGTACACCATCTGGTAGACAACCCGCCGGTACAGGCAAACCTGCTGGAAGAAGCCAAGAAGGCAGGCAATGAGGACATCTGCTATATGTTCGCTTCCACCTCCAAGATCACACACCCCGGCTCCGGCATTGCAGTCATCGCGGCAAGCCAGAACAATCTGGCATACCTGAAAAAGGCTCTGGGCTTCTCCACGATCGGCTACGATAAGATGAACCAGCTGCGGCACCTGCGGTTCTTCGGCGGCAAGTTCGAGAATCTGGTAGAGCACATGAAGAAGCACAAGGCTCTGATCGCTCCGAAGTTCCAGATCGTCGAAAGCACACTGGAACAGGAACTGGCAGATCTGGACATTGCCAACTGGTCCAACCCGCAGGGCGGCTACTTCATTTCCTTCAACCAGAAAGGCTGTGCAAAACGCATCGTTTCCCTGTGCAAGGAAGCCGGCGTGGTTCTGACCGGTGCCGGTGCATCTTTCCCCCACGGTGTGGATCCGGAAGATGAAAATATCCGCATCTCCCCCACATTCCCCACAGAGGAAGAACTCCAGAAAGCAATGGACGTTTTCGTTTGTGCTGCAAAGCTGGCTGCCGCAGAACAGGCTCTGGCAAAGTAAGCACTTCGCTCAGCATATAAAACTAAGGAATCACTGAATAAAGCCCGCCTGACGGCTTTGCACGCAATCTGCGTGCAGATTTTCCGTCATATTGCCCAGAAATCCCTTGCCATAAGACAGTATGCCTGCGGAATTTCTGTGCAATCTGCCGAAAAATCTGACTACGCATCTTACGCACAAGCTTTATTCAGTGTTTCCCTAAAAAATTTCCGGACGGACAGGGACAATCTCCTGTCCGTCTTTTTTGACAATTACCACAAAAGTCCATTGCCGGTTTTGTGCAGTATTTTTGCCCTGTCCGGAAAAGCCCGTAAAAAAATACGATTTCGGGGAAAAATATACGATTTTCCCGAAAACAGATTGACATTTCGATTACAAATATGGTACAATGGGATTACATGTAGATGGGTACGGGCACAGGCAGACACTCCGGTGTACCGGAAAGTCGCATGGAATACAATACATTCTATTTTTATGCAGGAGGTACTCCATGAAATTTTCTGACGGACTCTGGCTCAACCAGAGAGGATTTGACGTTTCCTATGCGGTACAGGCATACGATGTCACAACCACCAAAAACAGCATCAAGATCTTTGCCACTTCCAGTGCGATCTGGAACCGTGCAATGACACTGGGCGGTGTTGCGTTCGAGATCACATACACCGCAGTTGCACCGGACATGATCCGTGTGCACATCTGCCACCACAAGGGCGGCCTGCAAAACAAGCCGCAGTTTGAACTGAACCTGCCGGAGGGCTATGTGCCGGACGACATTCACGAAGAAGACGGCTTTGTTTCCATGACTGCCGGTCACACGACTTTGAAGATCAAGAAGGGCACAGACGGCTGGGACGTTTCGTTCTCCCGTAACGGCAAGCGGCTCACCGGCGGCGGCTGGCGTTCCACTTCCTATATTCAGGAAAACAAGTTCCACCGCGATGCACGTCTGGCTGTCCAGACCGACGACGACTTCTTCAACTACCCGCAGGACGCACACAACACTTTCATGCGGGAACAGCTGACACTGGACGTTGGCGAATGCGTTTACGGCTTCGGCGAAAAGTTCACCACATTCGTGAAGAACGGACAGAACGTGGAAAACTGGAACTCTGACGGCGGCACCTGCTCCGAGCAGAGCTACAAGTGCATTCCGTTCTACATCACCTCCAACAAGTACGGCGTGCTGGTCAACACAGCGGACAAGGTTTCCTTTGAAGTGGCTTCGGATACTATTAACAAGGTTTCCTTTACCGTACCGGGCGAGGAACTGGACTACTTCTTCATCGGCGGCGAAAACTTACAGGAAGTTCTGGTGAACTACACCAATCTGACCGGCAAGCCGGCTCTGCCGCCGGCAAAGACCTTCGGTCTGTGGCTGTCCACCTCCTTCACCACCACCTATGATGAAGAAACCGTTACTTCGTTCATCGACGGCATGGCAGAACGGGATATTCCGCTGCAAATGTTCCACTTCGACTGCTTCTGGATGAAGGAATACGAATGGACCAACTTCGAGTGGGATCTGGATCAGTTCCCGGATCCGCCGGCAATGCTGAAGCGTCTGACAAGCCGCGGTCTTGGTCTGTGCTGCTGGATCAACCCGTATATCTCCCAGAAGTCCAAGCTGTTTGACATCGGCATGGAAAAGGGCTACTTCATCAAGAATCCGGACGGCAGCGTCTTCCAGACCGACCTGTGGCAGCCGGGCATGGCGATCGTAGACTTCACCAATCCGGAAGCTGCCAAGTGGTTCGCTGCCGGCGTGCGGAAGCTGTGCGAAATGGGTGTCACCGCGATCAAGACGGACTTCGGCGAGAGAATCCCCACCAAGGCAGTTTACTACAACGGTGCAGATCCGATCCACATGCACAACTACTACACCTATCTGTACAACAAGACCGTTTTCGAGGTACTGGAAGAATACTACGGCAAGGGACAGGCATGCCTGTTTGCCAGAAGTGCCACCGTCGGCGGTCAGAAGTTCCCTGTACACTGGGGCGGTGACTGCTCCGCAGAGTACACCTCTATGGCAGAAACCCTCCGCGGCGGTCTGTCCCTGTGCTCCTCCGGCTTCGGCTTCTTCAGCCACGACATCGGCGGCTTTGAAGCAACAGCTTCTCCGGACGTGTACAAGCGTTGGTGTGCATTCGGCCTGATGTCCACCCACAGCCGTCTGCACGGCTCCACCTCTTACCGTGTGCCGTGGAACTTCGACGAGGAGTCCTGCGACGTGCTGCGGTTCTTCACCAAGCTGAAAGGCAAGCTGATGCCGTATCTGTTCGCACAGGCAGTCAAGACCCACACCACCGGTATCCCGATGATGCGTCCGATGGTCATGGACTACACCGACGATATTGCCTGCCGCTATCTGGATCAGCAGTACATGCTGGGTGACAGCCTGCTGTGTGCTCCGGTATTCCGCGAGGACGGCGTGGCAAACTTCTACCTGCCGGAGGGCAAGTGGTATGACATCATCACCGGAAAGACCTATGAGGGCGGCAAGTATCACGCTGTGACCTGCACCTTTATGGAAATGCCAGTCCTGGCAAAGCCGAACTCGATCGTCACCTTCGGTGCATTCGAGAACCAGTTCGAATACGACTATCTGGAAGGTGCAGATGCGATGATCTGCAATCTGGAAGACGGCAAGACCGCAGAAGCTTCCATTTACGATACCAAGGCAAATCTGGTGCTGACCATTCAGGCGACCCGCAAGGGCAATGTCATCTCCGTGGAAACCAGCAGCACCGACAAGACCTTTACCGTTTCTGTGGCCGGCACCGACAAGAAGATCACCCTGCAGGGCGGCAAGGGCGAGATCGTACTGTAAAAATCAGCGGCAACACCGGAAAGGCGGCAGTCATGACAAAAGGAAAAACCAAAGACGGGCTGGAGTATCTCTGGACGGACAAAAAGCGTACCCTGTTCGGACTGCCCCTGTCCTTTACCCGATATTATCTGACAGAAAGCAGGCTGATCACCCGCATTGGTCTGCTCACCGTAGTGGAAGACGAACTGGACATCTACCGCATCACCGACAAGAAAATGGAATTGCCGCTGGGACAGCGGCTGTTCGGCTGCGGCACGATCATTCTGTTCAGCAAAGACGTTGACACTCCGGAAAAGCACATTCACTCCATCAAGAATCCCCGACAGGTTTCCGACCTCATCACGGCTCTCATCAACGAACAGCGTGACCAGTTCGGGATCCGCGGACGGGACATGGTGGGACCGTCCGGCATGCCGCCGGAGGCATGGGAGAATGACGACTGCTGCAACAACTAAGGCAATACTATACACACTTGCATGCAGCAGCCAAACCCATTCATGCGAAAAAGAGAAAAGGAGGTCCTGAACACATTGCTTTCTTTCATCACAGAAAAACAGTCCTCGTGGGAAAAACTACAGGCGGAAACCCGCCCGATCTTTATCTACGGCATGGGCGACGGTGCAGAAAAGATCATGCGTGTCTTTCGGAAAAAGTCCATTCCGCTTGCCGGCATTTTTGCAAGCGATGAATTTGTACGCGGGCATTCCTTTGCCGGCTACAAGGTGCGGAAGCTCTCCGAGATCGAAGCCCAGGTAGACGACTTCGTGATCGTGCTGGCGTTTGCCGCAGGGTATCAGTCCCTTGTGGACAAGATCGTGGAGCTGAACAGCCGGCACACCCTCATTGTACCGGACGTACCGGTAGCAGGGGGCGGACTGTTCACCTATGATTACTGCGTAGAGCACGCGGCGGAACTGGAGGAAGTCTACGAGATGCTGGCGGACGACGAATCCCGACGGGTATATGCCAACATCATCAACTTCCGCATCAGCGGCAATATCCGCTATCTGATGGACGTGACTTCGCCCAAGGCGGAGATCTACCGCAAGATCATCAAGCTGACACCCAACGAGATCTACGTGGATCTGGGGGCATACAACGGGGACACCATTGACGAGGTGCTCCAGTACACCCGCGGAAAGTATATCCGCATCTACGCCGTAGAGCCAGACCGGAAAAACTTCAAGAAGCTGTGCAAGTATCTGGACGGCAAGAACTTTGTCTATGCCTACAATGCGGTGGCATGGTGTCTGGACACCACGGTGCCCTTTTCCACCAAAGCCGGCAGGCAGTCGGCAGTTTCCGCCTTTGGGCAGGAGATCGACGCACGTGCTGTGGACAGCATCTTACAGGGCAGACCGGCGACTGTGATCAAAATGGACGTGGAGGGCTGTGAACGGGAAGCACTCTGGGGAGCCTCCCAGACGATCGCGCACTTTTCTCCGAAGCTGATGGTTTCGCTCTATCACCGGAACGAGGACATCTTTGCTCTGCCGCTGCTGATCCGGCGGCTGAACCCGAACTACGACTTATATATCCGGCACCAGCTGTATATTCCCGCGTGGGAAACCAATTTATACGCAGTGCCCTCACAAAAGAATTCGCTGGCATAAAGCCGGCAGAAAACACGAAAGCCCTGCACGGGAGAACAAATCTCCTGTGCAGGGCTTTTTGCGGCGGGTCGCCGCTGACCTTACGCCCCAATTTCAACTGTGAAAAGGGTAGTGTTACGGCGGCGGCAGCCGCCTGTATGCCCCGCCGGGGGAGTTTTGTTGGTGAAAAAAAGCCTCCCCTGAAAGGGGAGGGGGACCGCCGTTAGGCGGTGGAGGGGTTCCTACGTAACTCTCAACATCAAACAAAAGATTTTACATCAGTGGAAGATTCTCTGTGTAATCTTCGGGTGATATTGGAATCTTACAGTACAGGTGGAACGCGAACTCTTTTCTTTTTTTGCTTCTTTTTTTCTTTTCAGTAAAGAAAAAAAGAAGCGTAACTCCTTGTGAAATCGGTTGTACATGAAAGACGATAAACAGATAAACTTGCAAACGCCGTATGAAATAAAGTTACCCACTTGCATAAGAAAAACAATCGAATATCAACATTACCGATACAGGCAAGGGCAACAACCGGCGTTGGCAAGCCCCAGGCAGACAGCGAGGTACGAGCGAATTCCGCCGGACGGTTTCGACATGGCTGCACTAGAAGTTACGCTTTGCGGAGGAACCCCTCCACCAGCTTCGCTGGTCCCCCTCCCCTTTCAGGGGAGGCTATATTACAAACTTGCAAACGCCGTAAAAATAAAGTTGACAACCTGCATCGGAAAACACCTGAATGCCAACATTACCGATACAGGCAAGGGCAACAACCGGCGTTGGCAAGCCCCAGGCGGACAGCGAGGGCAACGAGCGAATTCCGCCGGACGGTTTCGGTGTGGCTGCCCTAGAAAATTGCTGTCCTCGGGCAAGTCCGCGGATCGATGTGGGCATCGCCCCTACACATTCCAAGAAAGGCTATACTTCACACCAACTCCAACGCCCATGTAAACAGCTTCACCACCGCGGGCATGGTCAGCATGGACACCAGCGTGGTGACGGCGAAGATGTGGGAAGCGTAGGCATCGTTCATGTCGTGTTTCTGGCACTGGAGCGTGCACATTGCCGCCGAGGGGGCTGCCATCAGCACCAGCACCACAATACGGACAGACTCCGGAATGAAGCCCAGCGGCAGAAACAGTGCCGCCAGAATCACCGGCACGATCAGCAGCTTCACGGCACTGACATAGTACACCCGCGGATTTTTCAGGGCGTGGAACAGATCTGCCTGTGCCACGCTGATACCCGAAGCCACCATTGCCATAGGCGTATTCAGCCCTGCCACATAGCCGAAAGTCTTTCCCAGCAGATCCGGCAGCGGAATCCGGAAGAAGAACAGCAGCAGCCCGATCACGATACCGATCATGGTGGGAGAGCACAGCTTCTTCACCAGTGCTTTCCGGTCGTGCTGCCCTGTCAGCAGCATGATGCCGTGTGTCCACGCAAAGCAGAAGAACACCGACAGGAATGCCGTGGTATAAAACACGCCCTCGTTCCCCAGAATCGCACTCGCCAGCGGAATCCCCATGAAGCCGCAGTTGCTGTAAATGGCGGAAAAGCGTTCGATTTCCGTTTCCCGCCCCGGCTTCTGCCGCACCAGCAGATACACTGCCGCAATAAACACCACGTAGGACACCGCCGCCAGCAGAAACGTCCAGAGCATATTCACCACAAGACGGGACTCATACTCCACGTCGGCGTAGGCGTTCACCACCAGCACCGGCGTGACAATTTCCAATACAAAGTTGGAAAACTGCCTGCCGCCGTTTTTGTCCACGACTTTTGTCCGATAGGCAATGATGCCCACCACGTTCAGCAGCAGCATGAGAATTGCCTGCTTCAAAATGATCCATGCCAAATCCATACACCTCAATCCCAGAACAACGTGTGTGCTCTAAGGAAACACTGAATAAAGCTTGTGCGTAAGATGTGTAGTCAGATTTTTTGGCAGATTGCCTAGAAATTCCGCAGGCATACTGCCGTATGGCAAGGGATTTCTGGGCAATATGACGGAAAATCTGCAAGCAGATTGCGTGCAAAGCCGTCAGGCGGGCTTTATTCAGTGTTTCCCTAAAAATAGGCGAAATCCGGAACGTCCGAACTTCGCCCATTTTCTAGTATATCACATGACATTGAAAAAAATATGGCGGCAATATGGCGTACCGCAGAATTTTTGCAGCAGTTCCGCTTACCCGAAAATCGGCTGGATCTGTTTGCCGTCCCGTGCAAGAGCCACCGTTTCCGGCAGCTTCGTGAAATCCGCCACCATAGAAGCCGGCTTTTCCGCCGGTGCGTCCTGCCGCAGGGGCACAAAGTAATAGTGCTTCGTATTCAGCAGCAGCCCGATATTTTTCGCCGATGCCCGCAGTGCATCATTAGTGGCGATTGCCAGCACAATGGGTTTCTGCCGCCGGAGCATGGACTTTACCGCCATGGTCGCTGTGGTATCCGTGATGCCGTTCGCCAGCTTTGCGGCGGTATTGGCGGTACAGGGTGCCACCACCAGCAGATCCAGCAGGTTCCTGGGGCCAAGCGGCTCTGCCTGTGCAATGCTGCGAATCGCCGGTTTGCCGCAGATCTCCTCCAATTCGGCAACCCGTTCTGCCGCTGTGCCGAAACGGGTATCTATGGCGGCGGCATGCTCCGAGAAAATCGGTGTCAGTTCCGCACCGGCTTTTCGCAGCAGCTTCGCCTGTGCAAACGCGGCGGAAAAGGTACAGAACGAACCGGTCACCACAAAGCCGATTCGCTCACCTGTCAGGTCGTTCATGGGCAACGCTCCTCTCCTCGAGAATATTGCAAATGGTGTCTGCGATAATCTCTCCTGCGGTCATGGGTGCAACTTTCCCCGGAACGGCGGTGCGGCGTTGTCACCGGCAATTTTGCACGAAAAGCCGCATACCCTGTACGGGAGGGGATACCATGATCGCGATTTACGCACGACAATCCGTGGAACGTCCGGATTCCATTTCCATTGCAATGCAGGTGGAGCACTGCCGCCGCATCTGCCCGCGGTCGGTGCCTCAGCAGGTCTACACCGACCGCGGCTTCTCCGGCACCAACACCCGCCGACCGGCATTGCAACAGATGCTGGAGGCGGTGGAACAGGGACAGATCGAAAGCGTCTATGTCTATAAGCTGGACAGAATTTCCCGTTCCCTGTGCGATTTTGCGGCAATGATGCAGGAATTCCGCCGCCGCGGCGTGACCCTGCACTCCGTGCGGGAAAGCTTCGACACCCAGACGGAGATCGGCGGCATGCTGCTGAATCTGCTGATGATGTTCGCGGAACTGGAGCAGAAAACCATTGCCGGACGGGTGCGGGACAATTACTACGCCCGAGCCGTCCAACAGCTGGCACTGGGCGGTGTGCCGCCTTACGGTTACACGGCAAAGCCGGTGACACACGGAGGGCACTCCACCACCATGCTGGAAGTGCAGCCGGAGGAGGCTCAGCAGGTACAGGCATTTTACACCGGATACGGCGTGGCAGGGCAGAACGTGGAACAGCTGGTACAGGCTGCCAACCAAGCCGGCAGCCGTACCCGACAGGGGGCGAGGTGGTCCAACAGTGCGGTGCTCCGGCTGCTGCGAAGTCCGGTCTATGTGCAGGGAGATCTGTCCTGTGCAGTATTTTTGCAACGGCAAGGTGCAGTGCTGACACATGCGTTGGAGGCGTACTGCTGCGGAAACGGCTATCTGGTCTACGGCAGCCCCAGCCGGCGGCAGGGTTCCAAGCTGGTGCATCTGAAGGGCGAGCATGTTGCCGCCGGACTGCACCGGGGCTTCATCGACGGCACGCTCTGGCGGAGCGTACAGGAACGGCTGAATGCACGCGGCGGCAGCACCAACCGCGGCACAGGACACACCTCGTGGCTACAGGGGCTGGCAGTCTGCGGGCTGTGCGGCACACGCTGCTATGCCCGCAGCAACGGCAAAGGGGCAGCCTACACCTATTTTGTCTGCCGCGGCAAACGGCAGGGCATCTGCACCGGCATTGCCGGACTGCGGACGGAAACGGTGGAACAGGCAGTGGCTCCGGTGCTGGCGGAACAGGCGGCGGCAGTGCTGCCCTATGCACAGTCGGCAGAGCCGGAACCCTCTGCCGCGGCGGTGGCTCTGGAAAAGCTGGAACAGCGAATGCGGCGGCTGGCGGCTGAACTGGGGGAACCGCATGCGGCAGCGGTATTTCTGCGGGAGGAACTCCAGCGGCTGGGGACAGAGCACCAGCGGCTGGAACAGGAACTGCGTCAGAACGCCTCTGAACCGCCGTTACAGCCCGCAGAAAATTGGGAAGCATGGTGGGCAGATGCCAGCTTGGAACAGCGTAGGCATGCCGCTGGACTGCTCCTGCGGGAGGTACGATTGTTTCCGACATACGGGGAAGTATATTTGCAATAAAACAAAGAGGGCACCTCCCGAAGGAGATGCCCTCTCGATGCACTTACGTGCATGTAGATTCAGTTACACATGTTGCTACTATCGCAGCGAATGCTTACTTTCTCTTCTTAGCAACCAGTGCTACGCCACCGATTACAGCTACAGCTACAGCTACGCCAGCTACCGGCAGAGCATCGCCAGTCTTCGGAGAAGAAGTAGACTTAGCCGCCTTCTTGGTTGCGGTAGCAACCTTAGCAGCGGTAGTAGTAGCAGCTACCGGTGTAGCAGTCGGAGCTGCTGTGGTAGCTTCGGTGGTCGGCTCAGTCGGATCTTCAACGATGGTGATAGTACCAGCACCGCCGCCCGGAACGCCGCTGTCACCAGTTTCGCCGTTCTTGTAAGAGGTTTCTACGCCGTCGGAATCCTTACCGTCGATAGACAGGGTGAAGGTGTCGCCAGCCTTAGCATCCTTGCTAACTTCAACGGTGATTGCAGCGATCTGACCGCTAACAGCCTTCAGCGGAACAGTTGCATATGCAAACGGAGCGAATACAAAGTTGCCAGCATCGTTAGTAGCTGCCAGGCAGGTAGCCTTCTTTACAGAAGCTTCCAGGTCAACATAAGTCAGACCTTCGCCCAGAGTTACACCGAAGCCAACACTGTTGATGCTATCGGTAACGCCGATCGGCAGAGTTACCTGATAGTTAGCAGCCTTCAGTTCAGCCAGAGTCAGGGTCTTGCTGCCCATAGTCAGGCTTACGCCAGCAGCACTTGTCGGAACAGCCATAACAGCTGCAGATGCAGCTACAACAGCAGCAGCAGAGAGAGCTGCCATTGTCTTTTTCAATGTAGTCTTCATTGTTTCTATTTCCTTTCAAAAATAAAATTATATGTGATATACCAGCGATGCGATATGCACCTCACACCGCTAATATATACAAGCAAATGGATAAAAGTTTGTGAATCTTAGAAAAGCTTACTTACCGCCGTTAGCCATCTTGATAGCTTCTGCCCAGTCAATGTGGTTACCAGCACCGTTGTATGCCTGATATACTGCAGTGTACAGCATGTCGGTAGCATCCAGCTTTCCATCTTCTGTATTTTCGCCTGCCTTGGATTCCGTATCAATATCAGATGCCAGATAAGCCAGCTTGCTCTCCAGAGCAGTGCCATTCTTTACGGTATCAAAGATCGGAGCCTTACCAGCACCCTGCAGGGCAACATAGTAAGCAGTTTCGAACAGGTCAGTTGCATCAACCTTGCCGTCCAGTGTAGTGTCGCCCTTCAGAGCAACTGCTACCTTTACGGTATCTGTGATCTCAACATCTTCTTCGCCCTTGTACTTCAGACCAACTTCGCCGTCAAAGTAAACCTTGCCAGCAGTCTTTTCTGTTACAGTTTCGTAAGCTTCCGCCGGAGTCATTTCGAAGTCAATTGCAGTTGCCGGATCTACGGTAACATCTTCGCCATTTTCCAGATGCAGAGTTACGGATTCGATCAGACCAGCCACATTGAAGGATTCTTCATCGGACAGGTAGATGTTTTCAGCAGTTTCAGCGTCAACAGTCTTTACTTCTACAGAAGAAACACCGGTCGGCAGAGTTTCTGTAGTTGTGCCGCTGCCGTCGGTAGTAGTTTCACTGCCGTCAGTCGTGGTATCGCCGCTTACAGTAGTGGTTTCGCTGCTGACATCAGTGGTATCGCCACTTACATCGGTAGTTGCACCGCTGACATCGGTGGTTGCACCGCTGACATCGGTAGTTGCACCGCTGACATCGGTGGTTGCACCGCTGACATCGGTAGTTGCACCGCTGACATCGGTGGTTGCACCGCTGACATCGGTAGTTGCACCGCTGACATCGGTGGTTGCACCGCTGACATCGGTAGTTGCACCGCTGACATCGGTGGTTGCACCGCTGACATCGGTAGTTGCACCGCTGACATCGGTGGTTGCACCGCTGACATCGGTAGTTGCACCGCTGACATCGGTGGTTGCACCGCTGACATCGGTAGTTGCACCGCTGACATCGGTGGTTGCACCGCTGACATCGGTAGTTGCACCGCTGACATCGGTGGTTGCACCGCTGACATCGGTAGTTGCACCGCTGACATCGGTGGTTGCACCGCTGACATCGGTAGTTGCACCGCTGACATCGGTGGTTGCACCGCTGACATCGGTAGTTGCACCGCTGACATCGGTGGTTGCACCGCTGACATCGGTAGTTGCACCGCTGACATCAGTGGTTGCACCGCTGACATCGGTAGTTGCACCGCTGACATCAGTGGTTGCACCGCTGACATCGGTAGTTGCACCGCTGACATCAGTGGTTGCACCGCTTGCATCGGTAGTCGTTGTGCCGCTGTCGCCAGTGGTAGTTGTTGTAGTAGTTGTAGTATCCTTGTCCTTCAGAACAACGGTTACGTCACGAGTTACATCGAAAGCAGCAACGCCGTCAGCTGCACCGGAAACCGTTACGGTCTTTACGGTGTCAACAGAAACAACGGTCTTTTCCGGCAGCTTTTCTGCAACCTGTTCTTCTACGTACTTTTCTACTTCAGCCTTTTCAGCATCAGTGATTTCCAGTTCAGCAGTGTAAGTGCCAGCTGCTGCACCAATGGTTACCTTTGTTGCACTCTTCAGCAGAGCAGCAACATCAGCAGAGGAAACAGCGATCTCTACGTTTACGCCAGCGTCCTTCAGGCTACTGTTTACAGATGCAACGCCGTTATCGAAGTTTGCACCATACTTTGCAACCATGCCGTCAACTGTCTTCGGCTGATTTGCAGCAGCTGCAACGTTCTTTGCCAGATAATTTACAGCAGCAGCCAGAGCAGCGTCTGCGGAATCATAGCTCTTTGCAGCCTTTGTCAGATTCTTGAAAGAATTGTACTTCTTCTGTGCCTTTGCAATGTCAGCAGACAGCTTGTCAGTTTCTGCCTTCAGAGCAGCAACATCACCAGCGATGTCGAAGTCAGCATTTGCACGAACTTCATCTTCGGTCATGTTGTATTTAGCAGCCAGTTCCTTGACCTTCTGGTCTACAGCAGCAGTTACCTGACCAGCCAGATTGGTGTATACATCGTTTGCATACTCAGTTGCTGTGCTTACGCCATAGGTTTTGCCGTTTGCGGTGAAGCTCAGATCAGCGTCAACGCTCTTGCTGTTTGCGAAATCTGTCTTGATGGTTGCAGTGTAAGCAACACCAGTCAGAATGGAAGTATCCAGAGTGAAACCTTCATAGCCGTCCAGAGTGTCCAGCTTTTCAGCCAGCTTGTCTGTTGCAGCACTGAAATCAGCAGTACCGGAAATGGTAACCACGCCATCCTTTACCGTAGCGGTCGGATTTTCAGATGCGTTTACTGCCTTCTTCAGGAGTTCTACATAGTAGTTTGCGGAGTTGATGCCTGCGACAAACTTCTTTGCGTCCACAGTCACAGTCTTGTTGGAAGTTTCTGTGTTCAGCTGCTTTGCCAGAGTAGTGTTCCAATCGGACTCTACAGTGTAAGTAATAGTGTCTGCATCTGCACTAACAGTTTCCGGGAAACCAGTAGCCGGTTCCACCTTCAGCAGCTTGTCAGCTGTAACTTTCAGTGCTGCAGGAGCTTCCGCAGCGTTTGCAGAAATTGCAAGAACCTGACCCAGTGCAACCGGAATTGCGACAGTTGCAGCAAGAAGTCTGTTAAATGTCTTCTTCATTTCTTATTACCTCTCTTTTAATTAAATTGATTGCCGTCCGCACAGGTGGTGTTCCACCGCCCGCATCAGACGCATTCGCTTCCGGTAATCCCGCTTCATCTGCCGGAAACGCACGCTGCGGCAATTGTTCTTATGTCTACAAGGTCCTATAAAAAAGCCCTCGTAAACAATTTACATACGTATTTTAACATATTATTGTGCCCGTGTCAAGCCCAAAGCCCGATTTTTTTTAAAATTCTTTGCTGGATATTATCCCCGTTTTTGTCGCTTTTTCACAATTTCGAAGCCGTTTTTCCGAATTCAACACACTTTCCACCGACTTTTCAACATTTTTTCTATGGAATTCCGCAGAAACTGCCTTTTCCGGAATGTGGCAACGCCGCACTTCCGGCGGCAGGGCCAATGCCCACACCACGCGGATGCCCAGCCGTTTTGCCGCATCGAAGTCGGTTCCGCCGGGGCGGGAAGCGAGGTCGATCACCAGTGTTTCCGGCGGCAGGGCTTTCAACACCGTTTCAGACAGCAGCAACACCGGCACCGTGTTGAAGATCACGTCCGCCGCCGCTGCCCTTTGGGCGAGAGCGGACACCGGCACGGCGGAAAAGCCCTGCATCTGTGCCAGTGCACGGGTTTCACAGCGACGGGCACAGATCTCCGTCTGCATGCCCAACGCCCGCAGCCGCGGAGCCAGTGCCATGCCGATCCTGCCATAGCCCACCACCAGTGCCGATGCCCCGTGCAGGGTGCAGGCAGTTTCTTCCATGGCGATCCGGATCGCCCCCTCCGCAGTGGGGACGGCATTTGCGAGGCACAGTTCCTCCCGCCGGAGGTAGTCGGTCACAGTCATGCCGGCAGTTTCGAACCAATGTGCCACGCCGGAGCAACCGCCGCCGGCGACCAGTGCCGCAGGTTTTCCCTGTGCCGCCAGTTCGGGCAGCGACAGGGGAGATGTTCCGAATGGAGCCGGCACGGTTTCCCCGCTGCTGCCCGCAAGGACAGGCAGTACCAGCACGTCATACGCCGGAACATCTGCCGGTGTTTCGGCGAAGTGCAGGTTCGGCTGTGCCGGCAGTCCCACCGTCCAGACCGCCGCACCGGTTTTCTGCCGGAGCCGCTGTGCCGCATACTGCTGCCGCAGGTCACCGCCTGCGACAAGAATGACTTTGTCGGATTTCATACACGTTTCCTCCGCTTGCTGAAAATCAGGGTTTTCCACAGGGGGATCGACTTAGTTTTCAACAGATTTTCAACTTATTAACTTCTTTCCCTGTGGAAAACCTGTGGAAAGCACTGTCTGCCCGGCGAATTGCACGTCGGAGGCAGGCAGTGCATCATCACAGCACCAAATGTCAGAAAGTTGTGCAAATACACAAACTCCTGTTCTTAACGTATGCAAAAAGCGAAAAAGAAGTGCGGCGAGCGGCGAGTCGCTGCTGACCCTACGCCCGCGGCGGGTCACCGCTGACCTTACGCCCCAATTTCAACTGTGAAAAGGGTAGTGTTACGGCGGACAAGCCGCCTGTTCGCCCCGCCGGGGGATTGCGGCGAGTCGCCGCTGACCCTACGCCCCAATTTCAACTGTGAAAAGGGTAGTGTTACGGCGGCGGCAGCCGCCTGTATGCCCCGCCGGGGGAGTTTTGTTGATGAGAATCTATTGTGACAGTTTCTTGTGTAATCTTCGGGTGATATTGGAATCTTACAGTACAGGTGGAACGCGAACTCTTTTCTTTTTTTGCTTCTTTTTTTCTTTTCAGCAAAGAAAAAAAGAAGCGTAACTCCTTGTGAAATCGGTTGTACATGAAAGACGATAAACAGATAAACTTGCAAACGCCGTATGAAATAAAGTTACCCACCTATACCAGAAAACACCTGAATATCAACGTCACAAATACAGGCAAGGGCAACAATCGGCGTTGGCAAGCCACAGGCGGACAGCGAGTGTAACGAGCAAATTCCGCCGGACGGTTTCGGTGTGGCCGCACTAGAAAGTACACTTCACGAGTGAACCCCTCCACCCCTTTCAAGGGAGGCTTATAACAGCAGACTTGCAAACGCCATACAAAATAAAGTTACCCACCTATACCAGAAAACACCTGAATATCAACATCACAAATACCGGCAAGGGCAACAACCGGCGTTGGCAAGCCACAGGCGGACAGCGAGGGCAACGAGCGATTTCCGCCGGACGGTTTCGACACGACTGCACTAGAAAGTACACTTCGCAGATGCTGTTTCGGCGGAGCGATGTGGGCATCGCCCCCTACTTTTTCTTTTTTGTACCCTTTTCCACCACAAAAAGCACCCTCCAACAGGAGAGTGCTTTGAAACATGTGCAATTGTTGTGTCGTTATCCGACCAGACCGGAGCGTTCGATACCCTCGGTGAAATACTTCTGGAGGAATGTGTACATAACCAGAATCGGCAGAATCGCGATCAGGCAGCCAGCTTCCATCCAGACGATCTGCTCTCTGGGGCTGACATCTGCGTTATTGAACAGCTGCTGGGAAAGCAGGGTGCTCAGGTTCTTCAGCATCAGGGCAATGGTCTGGTTCTTGGTGAAGAATGTGGAGCTGACATAGTAGTCATTCCAGTACCAGACCACGGAGAACAGGAATACGGTCAGGAACGAAGACGAAGCATTGGGGATCATGACCTGCACAAAAGTGCGAAGCGGTCCGCAGCCGTCCAGATATGCCGCATCTTCCAGCTCCTTGGGCAGTCCCTTGAAGAACTGGCGGAAGATGAAGATCATCAGACCGGCACGAATGCCGTTGCCCATTGCCGCCGGCAGGTACATACACAGCTTGGTGTTGATCAGGTTCACTGTCAGGCTGCCGATACCAAAATGCCGGAACAGCATATACTGGGGAATGGAGATGATCTGCGGCGGCACCAGAATCATCATGACGACGATGCCGAACAGAATGCCCTTGCCCTTGAACTTAAAGCGGGCGAAGCCATAGCCTGCCAGTGCACAGGAAGCCACCTGCACCAGCGAGCAGCCGACGTTCAGCAGAAGCGTGGTTTTCAGGGTGTTCCAGATGTCCATGACATCTGCGGTTTCCTTGATGACATTGAGCGTCAGGTGACGGGGGATCCACATGACTGTCGGGTCACTCATGTCCGCAGAATCGCGGAATGCACAGCTGATCATGTAGATCAGCGGATAGAGAATGACGAAGCAAAGTCCGAACAGAATGAAGAACCGGAAAAACGGCCACACCGCATCGAACACCCGTTTCCGCCGCATATAGGCGATCTCGGATTTGTTCATGCTCTGCATGCGGATCTTCCGGGCCTCCCGCTTGCTCATACCGTTGCCCACCAGCGTATCCTCTTTCGGGGATGCCAGCGGCTTGTTTTTTGTTGTTTCCATAACTGACATCTCCTTTTAGTCTACTTCATAATAGATGAACTTGTTCAGAATCGCGGTAATGATCCCCACCGCCGCCAGCACGATAGCGAAGTATACCCACGCCATTGCCGAAGCCGGTCCGTACTGCCAGTCGCTCTGCAAATCGAGGATTCGTCCCATGACCACGTTGTTCGGATCGGTAAACGAGTCGATAATGGTGAAGATAAAGCAGGCGAGGATCATGGGGCTGACATAGGGGAGCGTGATCTTCCAGAAGTATTCCCACGCGGTGGCACCCTCCATCTGGGCTGCCTCCTTGGCGGAAACCGGAATGTTTTGCAGTGCCGCAAGGAAGATCAGGATCTGGATACCGGAGTTCCACACGATGCCGAAAATGTTGTCCGATACCATTTCAATGGTGGTCTGCATGCTGTCGGAAATGCCGTAGATGCCGAGGAATTCCATGAGTTCGCCAAGCAGGTCTGTGGAAAACATGGTGGAAAACTGGCTGGCATCGCTGTTGCCGGTGCTTTGCAGGTTGCCGTTGATAATGTTATACACCGGACCGGTGGCAATGATGACCGGCAGGAAGAACACGGCACGGGAGAATGTCCGTCCCTTGAACTTCTGATTCAGAATGACTGCCACGAACAGGGAGAACACCAGAATCAGCGGGGTTTTCCACGCAGTGTCCTTCAGCACCTTCACCAGATACTGGCGGTAGTTCGGGTCCACGTTGAACGCGTAGTTATAGTTGTCCATGCCGACCCAGCTGCCGACCATGCCGCCGGTGTCCGGCGTGATCTCCTGAAAGGAATAGAGCAGTGACTCCACCACAGGGATCAGGAAGAAAATCAGTGCACCCACGAACCACAGAGCAATAAAGCAGTAGCCGTACATGCTTTTTCGTTTTTCATATGCCATTTTCATGCTTCGTTCCAGCTCCCTTCCTCCACATAGTCCGCCATGGCGTATGCCGTGCCGTCTACAGTGACGATCTGTTTCGCCAGATCGGTTTCTACCACCGTGCCGTTTTCATAGGTGGTGGTGATGACATCGCCCTTTCTCTCATAGCCGGTGATGGTCTGGTCACCCAGTCCGGAGAGCACCGCCTTGGAGAATGCATAGCTCTGTGCGGCGTAGTCTGTCCAGCTTTCCGCACTGGCATAATAGAGCCCGTCCAGTACCGTATCTTTCAGCGTACTGGTTTCTTCGCCGATCATGTCAAAGTGCAGGCTGCTGCCGGAGGCAATGGCGAGAAGCACGGTTTCTTCCGGTGTTGCCGAAGCATTCACCGCACTGGTGCCGTAGGATTTCACTCCATGCATTACCATCTGGTAGAACGGAATGTCCTCGTCGAACACATCGAATCCGCTGGATTGCAGCGGCACGTCTGTGATCTCCTGCACATAGGGCAGAGCGTAGGCATTGGCTCCGTTCGCCAGCAGGGAAATGTCTGCATCGGTGATCTGCTGATATGCGTCCTCCAGCAGCTGCTGGGCAGCATCTCGTGAGATCGCCTGCTTGCCGTAGTCCCCGTAAAGAGCAGTGGTCAGGCTGCCCAGCGAAAGGGTGTTCAGGTCTTTCTTTTGCAGGCTGCCGGTAAGCTTCTCGGCAACCTCCGAAAAGGCAGACGGCGAGAGCAGGGACAGAGGCTTGTTCACAGTACTCTGGGTACCGTATGCCAGATTGTAATCATAGATGCGGGCATAGGAGCCGGAGATGCGGACGGCGGTATCCTGAAATGTATAGAACCCGCTGCCGGAACGGAACGTTTCATTTTCCGATACCGGATAAATGGTCACGCCGTTGGACGCGGCATAGCTTTGCAGGTCGTTCCAGTCGCCGTTTCCGCCCAGACAGCCGGCAGCCTTTGCCTTGATGTCCACCTTGCCGGAAATGCCGGCGTTGGTCCAGTTGTAGTACTGCACCTTCATGTTCTCGGCACCGCCGTCCGACAGGTTTTGCAGAATTTCCTCTGCCTGCTGGAAGCTGGTGAGAGCCGTTTTCATGCTTACGGGAATTCCCAGCACGGATTTTTCCTTTTTCGTACCGCCGTAGAAGTTGAGGTACAAAGACGGGTCCGTGTTCTCCACGGTATTGGTCACGCCGGCTTCTTCGGTGAGGTAGTTCCGGTATGCCGCCGCCACATCGGTATAGTCCGGTGTGTCCTCGGTTTCCAGGGGGTAGTACCGCACTGCCAGCGTGTCGGTTTTCATGTCGCCGTCCTCGAACACGGTCAGTGCCGTGCCGTTGTCGCCGGACATATAATAGGTATCCGAATCCCGCACCGTGAAGTCGAAACCGCAGACGTTGAAGCTGCTCTTGGACTGTCCGCTGACGCTTGCAGTCAGCTTGGCGTTGGAGTCACCCTCGGTGCAGACTACCATCATAGCGTTATCGCCGTTGACGATGCCGTACATGGGCAGGGAAACCTGCTCTGTCACTGCCGGTTCTGTCAGGGGAACCTCAGTCACATCGGAGCCATACACATAGCCGGTATAAGATTTCGCGGTCTTTTTGCCGTTGTTGAAGCGGATCAGAGCACCGCTGCCGTCGGGAATGACGAAGTAGCCCTCATCAGTAGAAGAAGCCGCCCCGAAGCTGCTGAGCATGGAGAGGGAAGTGGTCAGCTTGCCGGTTTCGGAGGTGTCGTCCTCCTCGATGTCGGCGGTGTCGATCTTCGCCTCCAGATAGTCATCTTCCAGCGTGTAAGTCACCGGCACGGTAATGCCTGCTTTCTTGAACGAATAGGTGATCTTCACACCGCTGCTCTTGTCCTTGACCTTGATCTTCGCATCGCCCTTGGAACGCATGTTGGTAGTGCTGCGGGCATCGGGTTCGCCGTAGATCATTTTCAGCGAGGAGGACAAGTCCTCTACAATGGTATTGGTGGCAGTCTTGTCGTGTCCCACATTTTCAGGAGTAGACCACCACATCTTGTCTTTTGCCTTGTCGTACAGTCCGATCACGGCGGTGTCGTCGTCCACGTACAGTGCCAGCTTGTCATTTTCCGTGACAAACCGTGCCGAGGAGATCACCGCATCATAAGTGTCCGCCAGTACGACCTGCCAGCCGTCCTCGTTGGTATAGGTGACTTTGCCGTCCTTGGCAGCACCGTCTGTGGTGTAGCTGCGTTCTACTTCGTCGTAGTCCTTGTTGTACAATTCCAGTGTCCGGTTGTCGCGGGAACGGAACAGCAATTCGTTATCCAGAGAAGAAACGATCTGGCGAACCATTGTGACCTTGCTGTATTCCGGATCCATGTACACCAGCCAGCGGCTTTCCGGACTTAGGAATACCACGAAGTCGCTGTTGTCGCTGTCTTCTTCCAGTGTGCAGACCACCTCGCCGGTGGCATCGTCAATGCCTGCCAGTTCGATGTCGTCCAGCAGATCTGCCACGTCCTCGTCGGAAATGGTATCCTCATAGTCCTCCGGACGGTAGTAGAAAGTGATGCCGTCGCAGGAATTCTTCTTCTGCATGTACTGGGTGACCTGTTCCGCCGTAATCGCAATTTCCTCCAGCGATTCGGAACGGGTCGCTTCTTCGGCGGTGTCGTCTGCCGTATCGGCATCGGCTGTACCGTCTGCCGCCGGCATCTCCTCCGAGGTGTCGGAAATGAGGGCAATGTCGTCCTCGCCCTCCGCCGCCGCCGGCAGGGAAACTGCCGTCATGCAAAGGCTCAGAGCACAGATGCCGGCAGCCCATTTTTTCCAGTTCTTCATATTGGTTCCACCGTCCTTTCTATACTCTCACGCGGTATGTGATCTCCGTGTAGACGGAAGAAACAAATACGTATACCTGCTGGAACAGTGCCACCAGCAGCACCAGCAGGATCAGAATAATCAGCATTGCCACAAAGGTGAGCAGCAGTGCCAGAATGGTCTTGCTGATCGAATACTGATGCACCGCCTTAATGGCGTTGAACATCAGGAGCACAGACCATGCAGTACTGATTACCGTGACGCAAGTAATAAAGATGACTTCGTCCTGAATCAGTACATGGGACAGGAGCGTCCGGATATACAGTCCGGCAACGTAGGGGATCATTGAATAGGCACTGTAGATATAGATTTTCTTGATCGTGCCCTCGCCGTCCAGCAGGGTACAGATCGACCAGTTGCCGATGACGAACACCAGAAATACCGCAATCGTCTGGACGATATACGGGACAATGCTGAACATCTTGGTGTTGGTGACGGCAAACTGATAGCCCACCAGATTGTCATGCAAAATCTTCGCCACGAACCAGAGCAGGATCACAATGCTGGCATACAGGACGGAACCGCCCTTTTTCCAACGCAGATCCTCAAAGCCCTCAAACGGGTGGAACACACTGTGCTTGACCCATTGCTTTTGTGTCAGATCCATCATAGCAGCATCACTCCTCCTCTCCCTCGTGCAGCATTTCGATCAGATTCTTCGGCTGGTTCTTTTTCTTCTTTTTGTTGCGGAAGTGGAAGAACACTGCCGCGGCGATCAGCACCACGACCACCAGAATGATCCATGTGAAGTTCTGATTCAGCCATTCAGAGCGATAGCCCTCAAACGCCTTATCGTACAAATTGCGGGACTGTGCCAGCTTGGCATATTTCATTGCCTCTTTATAGTTGCCCTCATTATAGAGTGCCGACGAGATGCCGATATACGCCATCTGGTAATTGCCGTCCCGCTTGAGCACCTCCCGCCACGGCTCCAGTGCCTCAGCATAATAGCCGGCGTTGTACAGAGCCACGGCATTGTGCACAATGCCCCCGAACTCGGTTTCGGTGAAAATGGTAACGGTATTCTTCATGGCATCCGAAACATAGATGTTCTTGCCCATGGTTTCCACCGCGGAAACTTTCATGGAAAAGCCGCCCAGCTGGTCGGCTGTGGTACCCAGAATGAACAGCAGGCTGCCGTCCTCATCGTACTGGAACACCCGTCCGGTTTCCAGATCCAGACAGTTGATGCGTCCCATGTCGTCAATATCGATGTCCACCATCTGGGTGGTGTAGTTCTCATTGGCGGTGGAATCATAAACAGAGTTCAGATCGCCGAATGTCGCCTCCAGCACGGAGAACAGGTTATAGCCGGCAGGGTTGACCTTTTTCACACGATCCGCCTCGGAGGAGGAGGACTGTGTGACGGTGTAGATGAAGCCCTCATCGTCAATGTCAAAACTGGTGATGCCTGCCGCCACGTTACGGGAGGAATTCGCCCGCATTTCGTCGGTGGCGATCATGTTCCAGAAGTAGTTCGCCACCACTTCCGCAGTAGCGTCCACGGAGTTGGCACCGAAATAGCCCTGAAATTCGCCGTCACTATTGAACATGGCAGAGCCGTTGGTGATATTGTTCAGCACCATGTAGATATTGCCCGCCTTGTCCACAACGACTTTCTGGGGCTTAAAGGTTTCGTTTTCATATAATGTGGAGTCCGGTCGTGTCAGTTCCAGCTGCACATTGCCGTCCAGATCACACACCAGCAGACGGGAATTTCCGGTGTCTGCGATGTACATGCACTGGGTTTCCCGGGACACATAGATGCCCTCGGGATCTTTCAGTGTGGTTTCGCCGTCCACGGTTTTCAGCTTGTCATAGATTCTGGTCGCCTTGGAAAAGCCGCTGTCTGTGACAACGATGCGGTTGTTGCCGCTGTCCGCAATGTAAAAGCGGTCTTCCCAGTCCCGAAACAGATCGGAGGGGGTATTGAACGCACCGCAGCCCAGATCCAGACCGCTGACAGCACGCTGTGCCGCATAGCCTGCCTGTGACGGTGTCGCTTCGTCCCAGCGGTCGTAGTTATAGACGTTGTAATGTTCCGCCGAAACTGCCGGCATGCCGATCACCGCCGTCAGCGTCAGCACGGACAGACACGCCGCCGCCAGATGATTTGCCTTTTTCTGCAAAGTCTTCACCCTCCCTTTAGTCCTTGATTCCGGAATGTGCCATGGTTTCGATGACCTGCCGCTGTGCCAGCATAAAGATGACGATCGGCGGCACCAGCATGAACACGGCGGCTGCCATTGCCACGCCGGCTCTCGCCAGACCGGCAGATGCTGCCTGCTGTACCACGGTGGGCAGCGTTTTCAGGGATTCGCTGAACACCAGCGTGCCACCCTGAATGTTCCAAGCCGCCTGGAACGAGAAGATGATGACAGTCATCAGTGCCGGCTTCTGGTTCGGCATGACCACCTGCCAGCAGATGCGGAACATATCTGCTCCGTCTACCTTTGCCGCTTCGATCATGGCATCGGGCACCTGCGTCATGGACTGCCGCATCAGGAACAGGTTCATGGGGGCAGCGACAGAGGGCAGGATCAGTGCCCAGTAGGTATCGATCATGCCCATTTTTGCCATGACCATATACTGCATGATGTAGATGACGTTACTCTGATACAGCAGAGCAACGACGATGATCGCGTTGATCGCCTTGGCACCGGGGAAGCGTACCTTTGCCAGACAGAACGCCGCCATTGCGGAGAATACCACCTGACACACGGTAACGGATATGGTAACAAAGACGCTGTTGAATACATAACGGGAGAACGGCACCCACAAGTCGGAACAGAGCCGGAACATAGCACTGTAGTTGGACAGCGTGGGATCGATGACGTACAGCTTCGGCGGGAACACGAACAGTTCCTGCACCGGCTTCAGGGACATGACCACTGCCAGATAAATGGGCAGTGCCATGAACAGTGCCAGCACCAGCAGAAAGACGAAAATGCCGACAGTGCCGCCGATCTTATGTCCGGCACGCTTGGTGGAAACCTTCAGGTGTGTGCCGTATACCTTTTCTTTTTTTGCCATACTGCACCCCCTTAGTCCATATACTTGCTGAGGACTTTGCCGATCAGCTTGTTCAGAATATACATGACCACAAACAGAATCATACAGATCGCAGAGGCATAGCCCATTTCATAGCGGATCCAGCCGTAGTCATAGGCGTGGTTCATAATGGTGTGTGCCTTGTAATCGGTACTGGGGAAGCCCACCAGATTCTGTGATACCGTGCCGGCGGTGAAGGAGCTGACGATCTGCATGACTGCTGCGAACATCAGCTGCGGTCCCATGGACGGGATCGTGATATAGATCAGTTCCTGCCAGCGGCTCTTGATGCCCTCAATGGCACCGGCTTCATACTGGGAACGGTCGATGTTCTGGAAGCCGGCACGGAGTGCCAGAAATCCGGCACCCAGACTGATCCACATCTGGACAACGATGGTGACACCCAGCACATAGCTGCCGTCCGTCAGCCACTGGATCGGTGCATTGATTAGTCCCAGATCCAGCAGGAACGAGTTCAGATAGCCGTAGGAGTCGCCGCTGAAGATCAGCTTCCAGACGGTGTACACGTTTGCCATAGACGGAGCGTAGAAGATCAGGGTGAAGATCGTGCGGAGCTTCGGGTGCAGTTCATTGATGAGCCACGCCAGCAGGAAGCACAGCACATAGCTGATCGGTCCTGTGAACAGGGCAAACACCAGCGTAACACGAATGGACTGGATAAAGACCTTGTCCGCGAGGAACAGGGTGGTGTAGTTGGACAGTCCTATGAATTTCGGCATCTGTACCATGTTGAAGTCCGTAAAGCCCATAGGCAGGGACATCAGCACCGGCACGATGGTAAATACCAAGAAAAACAGCATGAACGGAGCGATCATGAGATAGCTTGCCTTGTTCTGCTTCACCGCCAGCCACGTGAGCCGCCGGTTTTCCTGTCGGGTTCTTTTGCCAATCTCGGCAGTATCCAAAGGGGTTCCCTCCTTCTCTTTAAGAGTCTAATCCGAGGTTTTCACGCTTTCTGGTGATCTCCTCGTTGATGTCCCGATTGTACGACATCAGCGTATCACGGGGGTTCTCGTTATTGTTGACCACGTCACGGAATGCGTTCATCACGTTTCGGGTGACAGAGTATGATGCCGGAATGATCGGGATCTCTTCCAGTTCGTCCATGGCTCCCAGAATGGTGTCCGCCTCGTCCGTGGACCATGCCAGCTGGGTAAGTGCCTCGGTATTCGCCGTTGCGTACCGTCCCATTTGTCCCAGCAGTCCCTCGATCTGGGTACCGTATTCCACCTGTACTTCGGTGGAGCAGAACCACTTGAGGAACGTCCATGCATTGTCCATGCCGTTGGTCTTTTTGTCTACCTTATTGAAGATGACTGCACCGGTGTTGTTGGAGTTGACGGCGTGAGAAATGGTGCCGTCCTCCTGCAAAGTGCCCGGAATGGGAGCGAAGCCCCACAGCCCGTCGATTTCCGGAGCCGCCACTGCCAGCTGGTTGAAGAAGGTGCAGTAGTCGGAAACCACAATGGGATATTCTCCCGTCCGGAACCGGCTGAATGCATCATACTGCTGGTCGAAGTCGTACTTGGTATAGAAGTCTGTCCACATCTCGAATGCATCGATCGCCGCATTGGTGTCGAATGTGGTCTTTGTCTGTGCACTATTATAATAGTTCTGTCCACGCTGGAGCAGGAGCGAAGCAAAGGTCAGACCGGATTCGGTCGCCGCAGAAATGGTTGCCTGATTGGCATCTGCCGCTACCGCCGGCAGCACCAGACCGGCAGACATGTAACTCCGCTGGAGGGCGGGAAGCATATCGATCAGTTCCTCCCACGTCTGCGGTGCCTGCGTGAAGCCCAGTTCACTGAGCACGTCCTTACGGTAGAACATCATTGCCCAGCTGCGTGTCAGCGGCAGGCCGTAGGTGCCGCCCTCATACTGATAGGGCACCATTGCCGTATCCTGATACAGCCTGGTCATTTCGTCGTAGCCGTCCATCTGGGAAACGTCTGCCAGCAGTCCGCGGGCTGCCAGATTGACAGGAAATTCGCCGCCGAGGAACAGTGCCACGTCCGGCCCCTTGTCCGCCAGTGTGGCTTCTACGACACCGCCGACTACCAGATTGATCGAGATCGGCACGTTGTACTGCTGCTGGAATTCGGATTCCACCAGATCTTTGACCACCTGTGCCTGATCGCGTCCCAGCGAAACCCATACTTCAATGGCATCATCGCCGGTGGTGGAGGACAGCGAGCTGTAATCCTCGTCCCACGACGCGGTGAAACGCTGGAAACTATAGGAGAGTGCACTCCAGAAGCCTGCCTTGGCAGAGGGGAAGTCTGCGTCCGGAGAAGCCAGTTCCAGATAGTCCACTTCCAGCGGCTGGTCGCGGTAGTCCCGCATCCACGAGGACAGGGAAGTGATATAGTCCTTGATCTGGGACAGGTAATTCGGAATTTGCAGGGGTTCGCTGATGCACTTGTCCAGAATGACTGTCATCTGTTCCAGAGAAGCGGCTTCAGAACCCTTGGAGTTTGCCAGCGACTCGATATGTCCCTGAATGGCTTTCAGTTCGTCAGAGATCCGCTGGAATTCGTCCACCAGTTCCGGAATCTTTTCATGTACATAATAGTCGGTGTACTTGTCCGGCTCCGGACCAGTGATCATTACGATCTTTCGGTAATACGTATTCAGATCCAGCACGATCGCGTCCAGCTGCCGCATGGAGTCGCCGATCTCGCCGGGAATTACTTCCATGGTAATGGTGTGGTCTTCGCCGGCAGTGAGGTACACATACACGTCCTCGCCGTCGTCGTTCTGGACGGTAGTCATGCGGAAATCGGTGTCATAGTAAAATTTCACCTGATCGAATTCCTCGCTGGGAACCTTGCCGTCAATGTAGATGCGGCGGTTGGAGTAAAATCCACGCATTTCCTCCTGCCGTGCCTTGATACCCAGCTTGTACCAGCCGTCGCCGGCGAGGGTGCCTGCATCTACCTGCCATGTAATGGTCTGGAGTGCCTTTTCCCAGTTGCCGCTGCCGATGGTGTTATACAGCATGTGCTTCGGGTCGGAAGGGGAAATGGAACTGGAGGAATTGTCATAGGTCGGATACAGCACGGAATCCGATTTCAGCACGGCGTTTTCGCCCTCGATGCGAACCACACCAGAGGGCGTACTGTCCTTGGAAACGGACGCATTGACGCTGCTGACATAGGTGTCATAATCGGAAACTTCTTCCGGCTGTGCAAAGCGAATGGTTTCCAGTGCAAAATACGCCTTTTCGGAAGAAAGGGTGATCTCGTGCGTGCCCTTTTCCAGATAGAAGAACACCGGCTCATTGAACAGACCGTCGGAATCGCCCAGCCATGTGGTCTGCCACAATTCGATCTGTTCCTGTGCCGGGCGTACCTGATTGCCCACGTCATCGGTCTTGATCTCAGTCTTGTTCTGGTAGACCTTGTTCAGTTTCAGACGGGAAGCGGTGTCATAGGGCACCTCGCCGTCAATTGCCAGAGAAACGGAGATCTCCGAGGTATTGGAAACGATGGGGCAATAGGTCATCTGCACGGAATAGATGCCGGTTTCCGGCACGTTCATCTGGTAGCTGAAGCTGCCCTCCGCGTTGTTCCAGATCAGGGCATTGTTCCGAGATTCTCCGTTTTTGTCAGTATAGCTGCCTGCTTCATAGCTTTCGCAGTCTGCCTTTTGAAAATTCGCACCGGAAACGGCGATCTCCGCCGCCGGACGGGGCTGCTCCGCATACTGGTCGTAGTAATCGCTGTAGGTTTCCTGCTCCTCATAGGTGAGGTCGCCGCCGGTATCCGATACCGCCTTCTCCGCAGATGCCGCTGTGGTCTGCACCGTGTCGGTCTTTGCCGCAAATGCCGCCGTCGCAGGAAGTGCCGCCGCTGTCATCAGACAAGCCAGTACTGCGGCGGCTGCACGTTTGTGCCATTTGTAATTCGCCAAGGCTGTTCCACCCTTCTTTCTGTCCGCCGTGGCTTTTGGGGGACGGACGTATTTTTTCGGCAGCACCACACTTTGCATATAATGCCACCTTGACTATCTGTGCAAATCGGACAGACAGCCGTTTTTTCTGCTGATGACCGCATGATCAGCGGTGCACCACCGTGGGAATTCTACAAATTATACAGAAATCCCGCAAAACAGTTCTTAAATATTATAGCAATTTCCGGTGAAAATGTCAAGCTGGTGAAAATTGGGGCGATTTTTTTGACCGATTTGTGAAAATCGTCAAAAGCGGCGAAATTGCGTGGTTTTTTCGACATTTCGCCACAGATCCTGCATATGCCTGCAAACAGAAACAGAAATTTTTTTGTGACGGAATCCAGAACGCTCAAATTGTGCAAACAGTTTACAGGAAAATCGGGGTCGGCGGCGGGGAATCGGAGAACGCAAAAGCATGAGGCAATACCATTTCTGATATGCTTCGCCAAATGTTGTCAAGGCTAAGAAAACACCGCACAAAGCCGTCTGGCGGGCTTTATGCGGTGTTTCCTTAAAAGTCTGTTCTCTCTGCTGCAACGCAGTCATTCCGTAAACGTAACAGTGGCATCTACAACGGTCTTATCGCCGCTGATCAGGATCTGGTTCCGGCTGCTGTCATTCAGAGAGCCGGCGGCGTAAGAGTAACCAACATTATAGTCGCTGTTTTTGCCGTGGAGATTCAGCTGTACATCGCCGTAGTCCATGGCAATGGTGTTCTTGCCGTACAGGGCGGTATCAATGGTGCTGAAATCCCCGAATTCCAGATCAAAGCTGCTGTTCCAGAGGGTGCTGGTTTCGCAGTGCACATCACCGTCGAAAATGGTGAACGCACTGGACTGTGCCTGATCGGTTTCGGTAAACTTCTGCAATTTTAAGCTGCCGTAGTCCAGTTCCATTTCGCTGCTACCGCAGGACACGTCTGTCAGCCGCACATCACCGGCATCGTTTTTCACCTTACAGAGGTTTCCGATCTCTGTCTGCTTGACAGTGAGGTCACCGTAGTCCAGCTCCAGGGAAGCTGTGCCGCTGACAGTGCTGTCTGACAGCAACAGATCGCCGGCATCATTATCCGCAGTCAGGTTTGCCGCAGTGACATTTTTCACCTGACAATCGCCGTAGTCCAGATCGACAGACAGGGTGCTGACATGAATGCCGGAAATGGTACAGTCGCCGGCATGGTTGGCAATGGCAACGGCTCTGTATTCGGCGGGCAGGGTGACGGTGATCTTTGCGGCAGGGGCATGGAACGGGTGAAATCCGAAATGGGTATAGCTGTACCACGGTTCGGAATCGGAATTCAGCTGGATTTGCAGCGTGTCGTCTTCTACGGCAACATGGTAGCTGTTCTGCGGCACATTTTCAGCAGTAATGGAAAATTTGCTGCCATTTTGAACTGTCACGTCGGCGTTGTCAATGTCCATGAGCACAGAGGTAAATGTTTCCGAGGGTGTGTCGGTCTGGTCGATGAGGTGCAGGTTTTCCCGATAGCGGTTCTGATCCAGTGCTCCGGCACAAACCGCTGCACCACAGCAGATCGTTCCGGCACAAAGGCAGCTGACACCGGCAATGATCCAAGGTTTCATTTTCATTTTTTTAATTGCTCCTTTCAGTGGTCTGCAATGCCTGTTTCAGCTGGGCAAACTGTTCTGCCGGCAGCGTCAGCGTGACATCGGAATCGGAGGGAAACAAGGGCAGCCGCGAACGAACGGAAAGTGTGGTGCCCCGTTGTTTGGTGATACAGCGGTCTGTGGTTCGAATGGACGTGGATTTTCCGGAACGGATCGAAAGGTGTTCCAGCTGAATAGTTTCCACGGCTGCCGGTGCAGCGGTCTGAGATCTTGCCCACGGCGAAAAGGAACCCGTGGCACCCCAGCCCAGCAGCACCAGCCCATAGGCGGCAGCGACGACAAGAATTCGTTTTTTCACTGGGTTTCGTCCCCTTTCAGCACAAAGTGCAGCATTTTTTTCGTGGTAAATATGGTGAACCGGACAATGCCCTTGCACGCCAGCCAGATGGGATAGGCAACGAGAATGCCGACACCGCCGCTGCCCAGTCCGAAGCCCAGCAGCATCAGAGCGGTGGGAACGTCCTGAAATACAGTAATTACGAAGCTGAACAGTCCGCCCAGCAGAGCGGCTCCCAGCGAAACGGGAATGCATATCAGCACGATCAGGGCGGTGAGCAGCAGGCTGTACCATGTGACCAGCAACGGCAGCCAGATGTAAAAGGTGCATGCCAGAACGATCAGCTTTGCCGTGCGGTTCGAGTGTTTTATGACAGCGGGCTGGGGAGAAATGCCGTTCTCCCGCAGGATCTGCTGTGCCAGTGCTTCCGGCGTGCCCAGTGCGGCACGTTCTTCTTCGCTGGCATCTTCCAGAAATTCCAGATAATAGCGGATCGTTTCCTGCCGTTCCGCTGCCGGCATGAGAGAAAGTGCTCGTTCCAGACGGGCACAGTATACTTGTGGTGTCATAGGAATATCGCTCCTTTTTGATGATTGCTTTTTGGATCATGAGGGGTTGCCCTAGTTCTTCTCGTCCAGAAAGAAGTCTACCTGTTGTTTATAGTTGAGCCACTCTTTCCGGTACTGTTCCAGCAGTGCCCTGCCGGAAACTGTGATGCGGTAATACCGACGGTTTCGCCCTTGATAGGGGCGGTCATAGGTGGTAAGGCTGCCGTTCTTTTGCAGCCGCCGCAGCACCGGATACAGGGTGGATTCTGAAACGGCAAAGTGTTCCTGAATGTCCTTGGTGATCTGATAGCCGTAGGTGTCCTCCTTGGTCAGCAGAGCCAGCACCATTGCATCCAGCAGCGTTGCACCAATTGAAAATGCAGACAATGGTTTCACCTCCTCAAGGTGGGTTTTAGGCAATACCGCACAAAGATTGTGCGACAGATGCGTCGTCAAATTTTTTGTCAGATGAAACAAAAAGCGGAGTGAATACTTGATGTATTCACGAGCATTTTTGTGAAATATGACGGAAAATTTGCAAGCAGATGGCGTGCAAAGTCGCCAGACGCTCTTTGTGCGGTATTGCCTTTATTGCAGGAAAATTCGAAGAATTCCCAAAATAAGCAGATGAACAGGATAAAAAAGATAGAAAAACCATTTGGAAAATGTCCGGCATCGTGTTCCGCGTGCTCCATTATAGCACAACAAAATGCCGAGGGCAGATGTGCCAATTCCCGCCATACTTAAAAATGCATACAGCAGGTTTTCTTCTAAGGAGAAACGTCCCAATCCACCCAGTACATTCATTCCGCCAAACAGCAGTGCTGCAACGGCAAATGCAATGGCTTCTTTGGTGCGGTTCTTTCCTGCCCAGCGAAACAGCAGCGTGAAAATCGGTGCCAGCCATGCCCAGTCGCTGATGCTGCTTAGCAGGATCAGTGCCAAAACCGCAACGCCCTTTATCCAGCGATTGTTTCCGTGTTCCAGCACCCAAAGGATTCCAAAGCAAATACAGAGGGTAAACAACATGTTCAACCCGCAGAACTTCAGCGTATCTGTTTCAGAAAATGCCAAGTCATACGGCAGCTGGGAGATTCCCGCAAACAACAGCAAGCGGAAAAAGTAGTTTCGCTTCGAACGGGTGTAGCCATATCCCTCCACCAAAAAATAGACCATGGAAATCGCTGTGAAGTATCCCACTGCGGTGAACAGTTCACACAGCACCGTCCCAGCGGGCAGAAAAATTGTAGCGATGTGATTGAGCAGCATCGTCCCCATAGCAATGTATTTTAGGACGTTTTGGCTCCAGCCCGCATGTGATTTTGTGTCAGACTGATACATCAGATACCGCCTTCCTCTCTCTTTGTGGAATGTGCGTTTCTTTTTTTATTGCAATATTATACGTCGTATAATATTGATTACGCATATATTATAGCACGGTGAAACCTATCTGTCAAGCCAAAACATGGTAAAAACAGCTTCAAATGTAAACAATCATAAGACATCGTGTAAATTCGAGTTCATAGTTGCACGTCGGCGTGCAACTTTTGCCCTCTGAGAGCCTATTAGTGAGAGGGGTTGTCGGAAACGAACAGTTCCTGTCGCAGAAAACCGAAAGGAGAAATGGAAAAATATGTCAAACTCAACGGAATCCAAACGGCGTGCCCTGTTCTGCTGTCACTATGCCAGACTGGGCGATGTCGCAGAGGCGGCACGGTGTGCCGGATACCCACCGGAAACGGCTGCGGCAGACGGGGCGGCGATTCTCCGGCAGCAGTGTTATCGCCGCATGGTGGCGAACTACCGCAGTGTGCTCCACGATGATCCGGCGGCAGCGGTACGGGCAGGACTGGAACGGCTGGCGTTCGGCAGAAGCAATGATGCGATCGGGCTGCTGCTGGCAGAGGAACCGCCTGGGGCGGCAGCGGTACAGGCTCTGGATCTGTTTCCGGTGTCCTCTGTGAAGCGGGACAAAAACGGCGGCATGGAGATCCACTTCTTTGACCGGCTGAAAGCGTTGACGGCTCTGTATGAGTACGGCGGTGATGCAGACGGCAAGGCGGCGGCACATGCCCTGCTGACGGCACTTTCCGGCAGAGAGGCGGTGGACAGCGATGCAGAAGATTAAGAACTTTTCGCCCCAGCAGAAACTCGCCATGTCGTGGTGGAGCCGCAAGCCCTACTGCGACTATGATGCCATTATCTGTGACGGTGCAGTTCGTTCGGGAAAAACTCTCGCCATGTCTATCGGCTTTGTCAGCTGGGCGATGACCTGTTTCCAGAACGGCAGCTTTGCCCTGTGCGGCAAGACGATCACGTCCCTGAAGCGAAATGTCATGACACCGCTGCTGGAACTGCTGGGCAGTCTGGGGTTCACCTGTCTGGAACGGGTGAGCAGGAATTATGTGGACATTTCTCTTTCCGGCAGGACGAACCGGTTCTATCTCTTTGGCGGCAGGGACGAAAGTTCTGCGGCACTGATTCAGGGCATGACGCTCTGCGGGGTATTTCTGGACGAAGTGGCACTGATGCCCCGTTCCTTTGTGGAGCAGGCACTGGCACGGTGCAGTGTGACGGGGTCGCGGCTGTGGTTCAACTGCAACCCTGACCACCCGAACCACTGGTTCTATCGGGAGTGGATCCGCAAGACCAAGGAAAAACACGCCCTGTATCTCCACTTCACCATGGCGGACAACCCCTCTCTTTCCAAGCGTGTGCGGCAGCGGTACGAACGCATGTACAGCGGGGCATTTTATGACCGGTTTGTACTGGGCAAGTGGACGGCGGCAGACGGGCTGGTGTATCCCATGTTTACACCGGAACGCCATGTGGTACCGTCGGCTCCGCCCTGTGACCGCTACTGGATCTCCTGTGATTACGGCACAGTGAACCCGTCCTCTTTCGGGCTGTGGGGGCACTGTGACGGCACGTGGTACCGGCTGGAGGAATACTATTATGACGCAAGAGCCGAGGGCGAACGGCGAACCGATGAGGAACACTATGCCGCATTGGAACAGCTTGCCGCCGGATATGACATCGAAACTGTGGTGGTGGACCCTTCCGCAGCAAGCTTTATCGCTTGCATTCACAGCCACGGGAAATTTCGGGTGCTTCCGGCAGACAATGACGTGAACGCCGGCATTCAGCAGGTCAGCCGCCTGCTGTTGCAAGACAAGCTGCGGTTCTGCGAATCCTGTCGGGATATTCGGCGAGAGTTCAGCCAGTACTGCTGGAACGATTCCATTCACGGAGATGCTCCCAAAAAGGAGCATGACCACGCCATGGACGACATGCGTTATTTTGTACGCACAGTGGTCTGCCGGAATCCGGCAGACGGATTTTTTGCGGTATCCGCAGCAAGGAGGTGAGATGACGGGAAAAGCACCCTTTTCCCGTCAGAATGTATGGGATTATTTCCGAGGAAAAAGAAACCGCCTGTGGGCGGCGGCATTTTACAGACTGCGGCACGGCAGGAACAGCCTTATGCCGTTCCGGAAACGCCGAATCCCTGTGAAGCGGCACTGTACACCGGACTGCGTCGGGCGGTGCCGGTGATCGATGCCGCGATCGGAAAAATCGTCCGGCTCACCGGCAGTTTCCGGCTGGTGTGCGAGGACAGACACATGCAGCCGCAGCTGGACGATTTTGTACAGAACGTGCCGGTGGGGCTGACCGGACAGTCCCTGCAAAGTTTTGCGGACTGTTATCTGGACAGCCTGTTGACCTACGGCAATGCTCTGGGGGAAATGCTGATCGACAACCGCACCGGCTTTCTGGGCGGCTTACAGACAGTCCCCGCAGAGTTGGTACAGATTCGCTCCGGCAGTCAGCCGCTGGAACGGCAGTACTGGCTTCGCGGGGAGCAGGAATCGGACATGGTGCGGATCGCAAGACCGGAACGCATCCTGTTCACGGCACTGAATCCCCCTGCCGGCGGTGTTTATGGAGTATCGGTATTGCGTGGACTGCCGGCATTGAGCCGGATTCTGCTGCGGATCTTTGAGTGTATCGGGCAGAATTACGACCGCATGGGCAACGTCCGCTATGCTGTTACCTATAAGCCCTCTGCCGATCCGGCCGAACGGGCCTATGCCGGCGAACGGGCAAGACAGATCGCCAGGGAGTGGAGCGAGGGCATGCGTGCCGGCACACAGGGCGAGATTCGGGATTTTATCTGTGCCGGCGATGTGGACATTCGGGTCATCGGGGCGGACAATGCCCTGCTGGATACGGAAGTGCCGGTGCGGCAGCTGTTGGAACAGCTGATCGCCAAGCTGTCCATTCCGCCGTTTCTGCTGGGGCTGAACTGGACTTCTACCGAACGCATGAGCAGCCAGCAGGCGGATATTCTGACTTCTGAACTGGAATATTACCGCCGCCTGCTGGAGCCGGTGCTCCGCCGTGTGGGGATCGCATTCCTGCGACTGGCGGGGTCTGCGGCCGGCGTTTCGGTGGAGTGGAGCAACATCAATCTACAGGACGAAACCGAGTATGCACAGGCACGGCTGTGGAACGCACAGGCGGCACAGCTGGAACAACAGTTGGAGAATTGCTGAGGAGGGATTCGAAAAATGGTACAAAATCAGATCCGCTCGCTGTTTTTGCTGTTTGCCGGCGAGGAGGAACTGCCTGACGCGGTACAGCCCGTGCTGGACGAAGCGATTCTGGAAGTGCAGCAGGCTCTGAAGGACGGAGCAGACGAGGACGATGCCCGTCTGAACTGGCTGGCGGCAGCGGTGGCGTTTCTCCGGTACACGGAGATCACCGCCGCCAGAGATCGGGCAGCCTGCACCTTTGCCGGAACGATCGCACAGAACACAGACGCTGCCCAGAAGCTGGAGTTTGCCGGCTTGCTGGTACAGGCATACCGCCGGCTGTGCCGGTCGCTGCTGGAAGATGAAACGTTTTTGTTTCAGACGGTGTAGGGGTTCTTCGTGAAGTGTACTTTCTGGGGCAGCCGTGTCGAAACCGTTCGGCGGAATTCGCTCGTTCCTCGCTGTCCGCCTTGGGCTTGCCGTCATAGAGGGAGGAGAACTGTCGTTAGGCGGTGGTGGGGTTCTTCGTGAAGTGTACTTTCTGGGGCAGCCGTGTCGAAACCGTCCGGCGGAGTTCGCTCGTTCCTCGCTGTCCGCCTTGGGCTTGCTGTCATAGAGGGAGGGAAACTGTCGTTAGGCGGTGGTGGGGTTCCTCCGTGAAGTGTACTTTCTGGGGCAGTCGTGTCGAAACCGTTCGGCGGAGTTCGCTCGTTCCTCGCTGTCCGCCTTGGGCTTGCCGTCACAGAGGGAGGAGAACTGTCGTTAGGCGGTGGTGGGGTTCCTCCGTGAAGTGTACTTTCTGGGGCAGTTGTGTCGAAACCGTTCGGCGGAATTCGCTCGTTCCTCGCTGTCCGCCTTGGGCTTGCCAACGCCGATTGTTGCCCTTGCCTGTATCGGTAATGTTGGTATTCAGGTGTTTTCTAGTGTAAATGGGTGACTTTTATTTTTACGGCGTTTGCAAGTTTGTATTGCTAGGCTCCCCTTTAGGGCACCCGAAGGGCGTGCCTTGTGCTGAGCTGGCAAGCCGTAGGCTTGACTGAGAGGTTACCCGCTACAGCAGCCAACCCATTTCACAAGGAGTTACGCTTCTTTTTTTCTTTACTGAAAAGAAAAAAGAAGCAAAAAAAGAAAAGAACTCGCGTTACACTTGTACTGTACGGCAATGCATCACACGAAGATTACACGGAGAATCTTCCACTGATGTAAAATCTTTTGTTTGATGTTAAGAGTTACGTAGGAACCTCTCCACCGCCTAACGGCGGTCCCCCTCCCCTTTCAGGGGAGGCTTTTTCCCTTGTGAATTTTCATCAACAAAAATCTCAGGGTCAGCGGCGGCTTGCTATCCTTGAGCAAGTCTGCCGCCGCAAAGAGAAAGGAATAGAAATGCTGCTGGAATTACTATTGGAACGGCTGAAAGCCGCACTACGGGTAAAGGGCAACTGGGCGGTTTATGCCGCGTATGATCCCGCACCCTTTGCCAAACGAGAGGAATCTTTCCTCACCGTGGGAATCACTGCACTGGAAACGGAGCAGGCGTTTTCCGACGAAACTTACTGGTATTTTCCATTTTCCGCCGCTGCTCAAGTGCGGCTGCTGACGGCTCCGGAAACGGATGCACAAGTGCTGTATGACCGCTATTGGCAGACGGTGGTTTCCGGTATGCTGTCCGCCGGCTGCACAGTGCAGAAGATTCGCACCGGAGCACCGACGGAGTGGAAACAGTTCCGGAAAATTGCACTGGAGGGCAGCTTTACCCTCTCCGGTGTCTTTCAAATTGCCAAAGAGGAGGTGCTTGCACCATGAGTGGAACATTTCAGGTGGTTTCCCCGCGGGAGTTTCCCGTTCGTCTGGGCGATCTCACCTTTTATGCTGCCGGCTGGAAGCTTTCCGGTACCAGACAGTACGCCCAGCAGGGCGGCGTACAGGGAGCAGGCTATGTGACCAATACCAGCTGCCGTGCCAGACAGTTGGTGCTGGACGGCAAATTCTGCTTCGCAGACAGCCCCGCAGAGGTGGTTCTGGCGTTGGATTCCGCCATACGGGAACGGACACTGTTCGCCTTTAATCTGCGGGATCTGCGGTTTTTCGGCACCAGTTTGGCAGCGTATACGATTTCGGAAACGGCGGCACAGGGCGTGCTGCCCTGTCAGCTGACGCTGATCGCTCCCAACGCCCTGAGCCGTGTGACGGCGGAAACGGAAGGAGGCAGCACATGATACAGGTGGTGTTAATTGCCAGAACCGGAAAGGCGTATCTTGCAAACGGCATTGCCGCCTTTACGCTGGACAAGGAAGCCTACACGCCCTACAGCCAGCTGACGGCGACGGTGTACGGGAATTTCAGCATACAGCAGTTCGCCGGCATCTATCGGGTACAGCTGCTGCTGGACGGCATGGAACTGCACTTCGGGACAGTGGAAAAGTTCCGGCTGGTGCAGGAAAACGGCACCTCCTATGTGCGGTTTTCCTCCCGCGGGCTGACGGCACTGCTGCTGCAAAATCAGCTGGAGCCGGGGCTGCACACTGCTATGTCGCTGGACAAGCTGATGCAGGATTTCGTGACATTTCCCAAGGAGATCACGTGGGAATCTGACACGGATACCAGCAACTATCTCTTTGTCAAAGAGGGCACCAGCATGTGGGACGGCGTGGCAAACCTGACCTATAAGCTTTGCGGGCGGTATCCCTTTGTGTACCATGCCAACGAAATTCGCATGCACCTGCCGGAAACATACCGGAATTTTTATGTGGGTGCAGACACACTGCTGGACATGGGCATGACGGCAGACCAGTCCCGCATTTACAGCCGGTTTTCCATGGCAGATGCCGACGGCACCTATGGAAAATTTCAGGAGAACGACCCCAACGCCGCAGCACTGGAACTGGTGCGGACAAAACAGCTGCCGCTGGATCGGCAGTATCTCTACGACCCGCAGCAGGCTCTGGTGTTTCGGCGGAAATTTGCCGGACGGGGATTGGTTTCCTACTATTTCGACCGCATCGGAGCAGTGGCAGCAGATCTGGGCGACCGGATCACCTGCTCCGGCATTATTGAAAACGCTCCCATTACCCATATCCGCATGACCGGCAATCAGAACGGTGTGCGGACGAGGCTGGAAGCGTATCAGGACGAGTTTTATCCGGCATAAACGGGAATTTCCGGCAGAAACTGCCGGTTTCCATATAATAAAAACACGTGCCGCAGCAAGCGGCAGAAAGGGAAGGAATTTTATGTATCAGGATCTGAAACTGGAAAAGGGCATGTATCACATCACTGGCAAGAGCTTTTCGGAGGTACTGGAGGGCATGGACCCGTCTGGTGCGTATGCCGAAACACCCCTTGCCGGACTGGACGCGTATGAGCGTCAGCTGAAGCGTTTTGACATTCACGTCAGCGGTTCCCACTGTGACCGCGTAGAGAAGTTCTTCTCCACCACAGACAGTGCGGTGCTGTTTCCGGAGTTTATCCGCCGTGCCATTCGCAGCGGCATGGAACAGTCTGTGCTGTCTGATCTGGTGGCAGTGCACACCATTTCTCCCGCCGGAGAGTATCAGCCGGCAGTGCTGACGGACACTACCGCCTATACCACCAAGACCACACAGGGCAATGCCCTGCCCACTGCCTCCTATCTGGAAGCAGCAAACACCGTGCGACTGGACAAGTACGGCCGTTCCATTCACGCTTCCTATGAGGCAGTCCGCCGCCAGCGTCTGGACGCATTCAGTGCGATCCTCCGTGCCGTGGGCGTGCGTCTGTCCAACGGGCTGCTGGGACAGAGCATTTTGTGCATGAAGGAAACCAATGGTTCCCTGATCGACGTTGTCACAGACGGCAAGCTGACTTATGCCGATCTGGCGAAGCTGTACGGCGAATTCCGCAACTTCGACATGACCAAGGTGCTGGCGGCTCCGGCGGTGGCTGCGGAAATCATGGCAATGGAGCAGATGCAGGATATGGCTTCTGCACAGCCCAATACCATTCTGCTGCCCTTTGGTGCCCAGCTGCAAAAGTGTGCCGGCATGTCCGCAGATTACATCGTGGGACTGGACAACCGCTTTGCACTGGAGATGATCACCACAGACGATGTGCTGCTGGAAACAGACAAGCTGATCGACAGCCAGCTGGACGTGATCACGGTTTCGATTCGTGCAGCGTTCCGCGTAATGCTGAGTGAAGCAGTACATGTGCTGAGCCTGTAAGTTTGTGGAAGCATTGTGCAAAAAGTCCGCCTGACGGCTCTGCACACAAGCTGACAGTACGTTTTCCACACAGCAGTGTGGGAAATAGGCTGCCGCATAAAAAATAGTTTTCCACACTGCTGTGTGGAAAACTAAGGGAACCGCTGTACGGGTGGGAGAAGTTTTTTCGCGGGAGGGTTTTCCACAGTGTGGAAAACAGTGCAGCAGAACAGGAGGAATAGATCTATGGAAAATCAGGAACAGAATCCGTCCGGCACGGAACTGGAAGCCAAGCTGGAACAGCTGAACCGCTTTACGCGGCGTACCCTCACCCAGGAGGAGGTATTCCTCTTTGATGTGCGGCTCTGTGACAATGAAATCGATCGGGACGGGGAACGCTTTTCGCTGGAGGCTCTGGAGCAGCTGAAAGCTTTGTTTGTGGGGAAAACCGGCATTTTTGACCACGATCCCAAGGGAGAAAATCAGACTGCACGAATCTATGCTGCGGAACTGGTACAGGAGCCGGAGCGTGTGACCTCTGCCGGCGAAGTGTACACATTTCTGAAAGGGCATGCCTACATGGTACGCACCGATGCCAATCGGGATCTGATTCGGGAAATTGACGGCGGCATCAAGAAGGAAGTGAGCATTTCCTGTGCTGCCGTATCGCAGACCTGCTCGGTCTGCGGCAGTGACCGCCGGAAGAATCCTTGTGCCCACCGCGTGGGGCAGCTGTACGGAGAGAAACGCTGTCATGTGGTGCTGTCTGATGTGACAGATGCCTATGAGTGGAGTTTTGTGGCAGTGCCGGCACAGCGGGAGGCAGGGGTGACCAAGCAGTTCGGCATGGAAACCGACGGCGAACGCCGCTGCAAACAGCTGGAACAGCAGCTGCAAAACCGGAACGCTCTGCTGAACCGCGTGGAGAACAGCCTGCGGCAGGAAATTGTGCGGCTGCGGTTTCTGGTGGAGGGCAGTGCGGCACAAGATGCGGTTTCTGCTGCGGTGGAACGCATGTCGCTGGAGGAACTGCTGGGGTTTCAGGAAACGCTCCGCACCAAGCAAAAGCATCTCTGTCAGGCACAGCTGCGGACACCGGAGCCGCAGGAACAGAACGGGGCGTTTCGAATGGGATAAGACGGCAAAACCGAAAAAAACACCGGTCTGCCCCTTGACAAACCGGAGAAAAATGCGTATAATAAAAATAGAAAGAGCATACCGGTAGACGGTTGCTCCCACGATAGTTGTTAAGAAATAACTGCCTATTTGCGAGAGGGGCGGTTATTTCTTTTTATGATCGTCATGGAAAATGTGATACAACAACGTTGTAAATGTAACCAAGAACGTCAGAAATGCGAAAAGCTCTGACCAAGTTACGTAATGTTCCATAGCATCACCTCCCATCGTATGCAGATACGTGGGAGCAGGAAACGAAACCGTCCACCGTTTTCGGTATGCCCTAGGGCTTTATTATAGCATATCCTGTCGAATTTTGTCAAGACAGCAAAACCGAAAAAAAACGCCGGTCTGCCCCTTGACAAACCGGAGAAAAATGCGTATAATAAAAATAGAAAGAGCATACCGGCAGACGGTTGCTCCCACATTGTAGAGAGAAAATAGTCGTCACTACTTGCAGGAAGGGCGGCTATTTCTTTTTATGATCGTCATGGAAAATGTGATACAACAGCGTTGTAAATGTAACCAGGAACGTCAGAAATGCAAAAAGCTCTGACCAAGTTACGTAATGTTCCATAGCATCACCTCCCATCGTATGCAGATACGTGGGAGCAGGAAACGAAACCGTCCACCGTTTTCGGTATGCCCTAGAGTTTCATTATAGCATAGTCTGCCGAATGTTGTCAAGACAGCAAAACCGAAAAAACGCCGGTCTGCCCCTTGACAAACCGGAGAAAAATGCGTATAATAAAATTAGAAAGAGCATACCGGTAGACGGTTGCTCCCACGTGTAAGAAGTCAAAGATTTAACCGCTTAAGTTGGTAGCTGGAGCGGTTATTTCTTTTTATGATCGTCATGGAAAATTGCGTATAGCAAAGATGCAAAAGCAATCAAAAGTGTCAAGAGAGCTAAGAGCTTTGACCAAGTCACATAATGTTCCATAGTATCACCTCCCAACGTACAAAATTGTACATGGGAGCAGGAAACGAAACCGTCCACCGTTTTCGGTATGCCCTAGGGTTTCATTATAGCATAGTCTGTCGAATTTTGTCAAGAAAAATCAAACACACCAACAAAAAAGCGGTATACCTTTCCGGTACACCGCTTTTCTTATTGACTACAGGCACATGCCTGTGCATATTTTAGGAATGTGTCGAATAGTTCGGAGCTTCCTTGGTGATCTGAATATCATGCGGGTGGCTCTCCAGCAGACCGGCGTTGGTGATCTGTACGAACTTTGCCTTTTCGTGGAGCAGCTCAATAGTCTTGCAGCCGCAATAACCCATACCGGAGCGAATACCGCCTACCAGCTGGAACACGGAATCGGCAACACTGCCCTTGTACGGCACACGACCTTCTACGCCCTCCGGCACCAGCTTCTTGGCACCCTCCTGGAAGTATCTGTCCTTGGAACCATTTGCCATAGCAGCCAGACTGCCCATGCCGCGGTATACCTTGAAGGAACGTCCCTGATAGATCTCGGTTTCTCCCGGAGATTCCTCACAGCCAGCCAGCAGTGAGCCCAGCATAACGACATTTGCACCGGCAGCCAGAGCCTTTACAATGTCGCCGGAGTACTTGATACCGCCGTCTGCGATGACCGGAATGTTGTGCTTCTTTGCCACCTGAGCCACGTCATAGACTGCGGTGATCTGCGGCACGCCGATGCCGGCAACGATACGGGTGGTACAAATGGAGCCAGGTCCGATGCCGACCTTGACAGCGTCTGCACCGGCTTCGATCAGAGCCTCTGCTGCTTCTGCGGTAGCGATGTTTCCGGCGATGACCGGTACATGCGGAAATGCTTCCTTGACCTTTTTCAGGGTAGTCATGATGTTCTTGCTGTGACCGTGTGCAGAGTCCAGAACCAGCACGTCTACCTGTGCATCTACCAGAGCGTGAGCACGTTCCAGAACATTTGCGGTGATGCCGATCGCAGCACCGCAGAGCAGGCGACCCTTTTCGTCGCGGGCAGAGTTCGGGAACTGTACTGCCTTTTCAATATCCTTAATGGTGATCAGACCCTTGAGGTAGCCTTCTTCGTCCACCAGCGGCAGCTTTTCGATCTTGTGCTTGCGGAGAATCGCCTGTGCTTCTTCCATAGTCGTGCCTACCGGAGCCGTGATCAGGTGATCCTTGGTCATTACTTCCGAGATCGGGCCGTTATAGTCGGACAGGAACCGCATGTCACGGTTGGTGATGATGCCCACCAGCTTGCCCACATTGTCTACGATCGGCACGCCGGAGATCTTGTACTTGCCCATCAGAGCATTGGCATCAGATACCAGATGATTTTCCGTCAGGGAGAACGGATTGACGATAACGCCGTTTTCCGAACGCTTTACCTTATCCACCTCGTCTGCCTGCTGTTCGATGCTCATGTTCTTGTGAATGATACCGATGCCGCCTTCACGGGCAATGGCAATTGCCATTCTGGCTTCGGTGACGGTGTCCATTGCCGCAGTCATGATCGGGTTGTTGAGCCAGACATTGCCGGCAAGTCTTGTCCGCAGTTCGATCATGTTCGGTGTTACGTCCGATTCTGCCGGAATCAACAGCACGTCGTCGAATGTCAGTCCCTGTTTTCCAAACTTTTCACACAGTTCCATTGAATGACCTCCTCAATCTTCCGAAGATCAGTTCTGCAAAGGTCTGCCGCTAAAAATACAGAGTGGTGCGTGCCTTCCGCAAAGCTGTCTTTTCGTTTTGTGGTTCTGACGCGTGGCATCAGAATTCCAGAGAACCTGTCCGCAGGATAGACAGACAGGTTCGTCAATAGGTTATTGTATTTATGATACTCTTTTTTTGTCGCTTTGTCAAGGCTTTGGGGGAATCTTCGGGGAATTTAACATGTTTGCTAAAATTCTGCCTTATTTTCTCCAGCAGCTGTCAGAGCAGCACGCAGCAGTGTTCCCGACAGACGGACAGGACGGAAACGGGTATATTTTGCGGGGAAATGGAGTGCTGTGTCCGTTTCTTTTTGTGAAGCTGCATACATCGAAATGCCCTCTCCACCAGCTTCGCTTGTCCCTCTCTCCGCAGGACGTGCCTTGTGCTGAGCTGGCAGTGCGTAGCACTGACTGAGGGGTTTCCATTTATGCCGAAAACGTCATAAAAAGACTTTACGAAAAAACCTCTCCACCGCCTGACGGCGGTCCCCCTCCCCTTTCAGGGGAGGCTATCATGAAAATTGATTTCCGTGAATCCGCCCTGTTCCCCGTCGAAATCGCCAAAAATTTTTCTACATTCTGCTTTTCTTTAAGAATTCTTTAAGCAAACGCCTTTATACTGGATAACAACAGGAAGACAGGCTGCGAAAACCTGTCAACAGCTTCTCGCATTCCAATTCCCGCCTTGCGGCAGACGCCGCTGTTCCGAGGGCAGGGGAAAATAAGGAAACACTGAATAAAGCTTGTGCGTAAGATGCGTAGTCAGATTTTTCGGCAGATTGCACAGAAATTCCGCAGGCAGACTTGGTGTCTGGCAAGGGATTTCTGGGCAATATGACGGAAAATCTGCAAGCAGATTGCGTGCAAAGCCGTCAGGCGGGCTTTATGCAGTGTTTCCATAGCTCCGCAACAGACTGCATCAAAGGAGAAGTGAATGATATGAAGAAACAACCCCACCGCTATATGCGGAAAACAGCAGCAGGCATGGTTGCTCTGTCCATGCTCTGTGCCGCAGCAATTCCCTGCGTACTGGCTATGCCGGCAGGAGCCGCAAGTGCCTCCGGTGATCTGAACGGGGACGGCTCTGTCACTGCCGCAGACGCTGCCATTTTGCAGACTGCTCTGCTGGGCAGTTCCAAGCTGACTGCCCAGCAGTATGCCAACGCCGATGTCACCGGTGACGGTGCTGTCAACGGTCTGGACTTGTCCCGCCTGCGGCAGATGATCGCCACTGTACCGGTCAGCGATGCCATTGCCATTCATCTGAGCGACAGCGGCATTACCGTAGAGGGCGACACCAAGGGTGTCACTGCTGTTTCCGGAAAAACCGTGACCATTTCCGCCTCCGGCAACTATACCGTAGACGGTGCCATTACAGAAGGACAGATTCTGGTCAATGTGGCAGATCCCACTGCGGATCCTGATGCGGTTTCCCTGTACTTGCAGGGCGTGACCATGACATCTTCCACCGGTGCTCCCTGCATTCTGGGACAGAGTGCAGGGAAGCTGAAGCTGACCTGCTCCGGCATCAACACCCTGACTGACACGGCGGCAGCTGTCAACGCCGACACCAGCGGTGTCATCTACGGCGACTGTGACGTTACCGTCACCAAGAACAGCACCGGCACCCTGAACATCACCAGCAGCATGAACACGGCGATCCGTTCCAAGGACGACATCAAGCTGAACGGCGGCGACATCAGCATCAACACAGATGTCGATGCCACTTCTGATGCCGATGCCATTCGGGCAAATAATACACTGGAAATAGACGGTGCTTCGGTGACCGTGACTTCTTCCGCAGACGGTCTGAAATCCTCCAAGGAGGACGTTTCCATTCTGTCCGGCAAAGTCGGCATCAAGGCAGGCAATGATGCCGTGCAGGCTGCCACAGCCCTGAACATCTCCGGCGGTACGGTGACCGCCAGCGGTGACCGCGGCTTTACGCTGGACGAAAACGGCGTACTTGCCATTACCGGCGGCGATGTGCTGGCAACGGCGACGGACTACGCATTCGGCATGGATTCTGCCGGTACAGCTGTGACTGTGGACACTTCCGGCTGCACGCAGGGCGTGGTACAGCTGGACTATGCGGCAGAGTGGAAAAAGAGCAATGCTGTGACTCTGAAAAAGGGCAGCAGCACTGTCTTTGAAATGACACCGAACAAGAAGTACACCTATGTGCTGGCAAGCAGCGGCAGCCTTTCCGGTTCGGACAGCTACACTCTATACACCGGCGGCACCCAGATGACACACGACGGTTCCGATAACGGCACCTTTGCCATGACCGGCACCCTCACCAAGTTCACCGGCGTACAGGAACTCGCCGGCGGCAGCGTGACACCGACGGACGACACTGTGGCAACGGCTCTGGTCTACAGCGGCAGCAGCGTCACGGCGACCAACGCTTCCGGCAGTGTCGTTTCCAACCCCTCGAACCTGACGATCTCCGGAGCCAATGTAACGGTTACCGCTTCCGGCGAACTCTCTGTCAGCGGTGAAAGCACCAGCGGACAGCTTGCCGTCAACGTGGATAAGACCGCGGAACCGGAGGGCAAAGTGGTGCTGAATCTGGAGGGACTGACCTTGTCCAACGACAGCGTTGCTCCGATCTATGTGGAGGCGATCAGTGACGAAGTGCAGATCTCTGCCAAGAACGGCACGACCAATACCATTTCTGACGGCACGTCCCACACGGACACCTATGTGGACAGCGACGGCAACACCAATCCTGTCAACGGGGCGATCTTCTCCCGCGACGACCTGAAGCTGAAGGGCAAGGGCACGCTGATCGTCAACGGCAACACCGAGGACGGCATCGTCTGCAAGAACGACCTGAAGATCTGGAACGGCAGCATTACCGTCAACGCCGCAGATGACGGCATTCGCGGCAACGACTCCGTCCGCATCGGCGACCCTGATGCCACCGATTACAGCACTCTGTCTGTGACGGTGAACACCAACAACGGCAGCACCGGCGGCGACGGCATCAAGAGCAACTCCACCGAAACGGATAAGGGCTATATCACCATCAACGGCGGTACAGTCAACATCAATTCTTATGCAGACGGCATTCAGGCAGAGCAGACCTTCACCATGAACGGCGGCGACCTGAATATTACCACATATCAGGGCTCTGACTTTTCCGGCAATGCTTCCGGCGGCTGGGGCGGCGGCATGGGCGGTGACGGCAACTCCGGCAAGACTGACATCAGTGCCAAGGGCATCAAGGCAATCGGGCTGTATGATGAGGCCGGCACCACATGGCAAAGCGGCGGCGACCTGATCGTCAACGGCGGTACGATCACCATTGACTCCTCCGATGACAGCCTGCACTGCGGCGGCGATATGCAGTTGCTGGGCGGCAGCATGACCCTTGCCACTGCAGACGACGGTGTACACAGTGACCACGCTCTGATTATCGGCAGCACCGGCGGCGATGATGACACTCCCTATGTGAACATCACCAAGTCCTATGAGGGCATTGAGGGTGTGGATATTACCCAGAACAGCGGTACTGTTATGGTAACCTCCAGCGACGACGGCTACAATGCCGCAGGCGGTTCCGACAGCAGCGGCAACAATAACAACGGCGGCTGGGGACAAGGCGGCTGGGGCGGCCCCGGCGGCGGAAACTCCAGTAACGGCAGTCAGACCATGACCTTTAACGGCGGTTATACCTATGTTAATGCAGCCGGCGACGGGCTGGACTCCAACGGCAACATTTCCTTCAACGGCGGCTATGTCTTTGTTTCCCAGACCGGCGGCGGAAACGGCCCGCTGGACTGCGGCGACAGCAATAACTCGATCACCTATTCCGGCGGCACCGTCATTGCAGCCGGCAGCAGTGATATGTTCGAAACACCCAGCAGCTATTCTTTCCTGTCCCAGACTTCTGTTTCTGCCGGACAGACCATTACCTTTACAGATGCCAGCGGCAACGTGCTTGCCACATTTACCCTGCCCAATGGCTCTGCGGAAATGGTAATGTCCAGCAAGGAATCCAGTGTGACCTGCTATACCGGCGGCACGCTCTCCGGCACGACATATTTCGCAAGTCAGGACGACACAGACCGCTGCGGCTACGGCGGAACCATTAGCGGTGGTACGGCCGTTTCTGCAAGTTCCGGCGGCAACGGCGGCTGGGGCGGCGGCGGAAACAACCGCCCGTTCTAAGGCAATACCGCAAAACAGTTTCCGGAGCGTGTTCGCATAAACGCTCTGTATTTCCTCTCTTGAAATAGTGCCTGTAGAAGCAGGAATGCCCATTCCCCCTCAGGGCAGCATTCACTGCTGCCGCAGTAAAAAAGCGGAGATCCGGTTTTCATCGGATCTCCGCTTTTTGTGTTTATTGGGTGTGCCTTACGTAACATGGTCAGAACTCTCTGCGTTTCTGACGTTCCTGGTTACATTTACAACGCTGTTGTATCATATTTTCCATGACGATAATAAAAAGAAGTAACCGCCTGACTCTCACATAAGGCGGTTACTTTTTAATCACCAACATGGGAGCAACCGTCTACCGGTATGCTCTTTCTCTTTTTATTATACGCATTTTTCTCCGGTTTGTCAAGAGGCAGACCGGCGTTTTT